>CAYRND010000153.1:0-8562 GCA_964425365.1 uncultured Phycisphaeraceae bacterium | reverse complement strand
ATGTCAAGTCCATCGACGTAAAAATTCATCCGCTTAGCTTAACACCTATGCCCCCACCCCCACTCCCACACTCCCCCACTGCCACTCCGACCACTGCCTGTGGTACAACGGCTTGAGGTGTTTGGGTGACAGATTCTCGCGGACCGCGGCTTGATGACCGGACAAAACATAAAAAGGGTAAAGCCTTGAAATACCTCTGCCATCATGGCCGGCTATTCCAGCTGAAGTTCAAACGACATTCACGCCCGATAACCGCATTTTTTGGTATCGCTGCATTCCTGTCGATCCCGCCCCGAATACTCGCCGATATCGGGCTAACACAGGCAGGGCCCTGGTAAAACTGATCGCGAGCAGCACGTTATGTTGAAACCTTCTTATTTCGGCCTGAAACTCACCTCGGAACACGCGTTCCGGCCGACTCACAGTCAACACAAACAGGCCGGCGGACCAATCCCGAACCATACAGGCAACCGGACCACCTTCCAGATCGATCTCGTCCGCAGCGCCGGCGGCTGGATCGTGCGAAAGGAAGTACCGGACATCTCTGTCATCATCGAACGTTTGAAACAGAAGCTCGCCGGGCGTCATTCTGAAAGGTTGACTGCCATCGCCGGTATCATTGACAGCGATATCCTGCCGCTGATTCTGACACGTGAAGCGGCTATATTGAACCTGCTAGAGGAAAAACTGCCGGCTGAATACCGTCGCCGGGTACCTCGTGTGCTGGCCGTCCATACCGACGGGCGAGGACTGGTCAGGCAATGCGATATGACGTTTCTGGACAGTAATAGCGGGCCGAGGCTTTCGCATCTGGAGTTCGCCCGTCAGGCTGCGGAACTGCTGCACGCCATCCACCACCACGCGGGTGTACTGCACATGGACATTGAGCCGGAGAATGTCCTGATCACGCGTCATGGTGTCAGCTTAGTCGACTTCGACAGTGCCACGCGTGAACACAGGCCGCAACCCGCCTGCTCCCGGCTGAACAGAACATTCCAACTGGTCAGACGAAACGGGCGTCTGACCCGGCTGATCTCGCACCAGCTCGAAGCGGGTAAACTCGGGCCGAACTGGTACAACCACCTGAAACCCGCCGCCCCTTCACGCGGGGCTGATATGTTCCGTCTGGCACTACTGATCAATATGCCGCAGTTCGGCAGCGCACTGAGAACCCGGGTCTACCACTACCCCGAGAGCCCAGATACACAGGCGCTTGACCGCCTCACCGCCGCCATTCTCCGGCCGAAACAACCGGAACGAACCGATTGTAAAACCGCCGCCGACCTGCTCCGCGGCATCACCCGCATCGAACAGACCCTCACCCGCCTCGCCGCCTGAACCAGAAACCCGCATGGTAATACTGTACGCAAACCCCGACCGCAACAAAGCGGATAGCGCGGCATTCGGTATCGGAATTCGATTGTATCCGGTGCTTCAGAAACCAAACTCCACACCACGAAGACGCATTACCCAATGACCGCAAGCCGGTTCGTTGGTCAACAGGATTCGCCGCGAACTGCCGCCCGTGCGTGGGGGTGACATATCCGTGTGTTTCGTCGTATCATTATCTGTTTATTCATGACTGTTGATACGGAGGTTGTCATGTCCGCTGAATTTGATGCTGACACCGGTGCCGCTTCGCCGGAATCGTTACCGCTGGCCGGGGCCGGCCAAAGCGATCGCACGCAAAACGTTAACATTGAAAGCTTTACACCACTTACTTCTCCGTCGGACCTGCAGCAGCAAATGCCGGCGTCGTCCCGTGCTCATCAGACCGTCGTCGAGGCGAGAGAGACGATCCGACAGATCATCACCAGGCAGGACCCGCGGTTGCTCGTCGTCGCCGGGCCGTGCTCGATCCATGATATCGAGGCCGCCATGGACTACGCACGCAGACTTGCCGACCTGCGCCGACGACTGGCCGACCGTATATACATCATCATGCGGGTCTACTTCGAGAAGCCCCGGACCACAATCGGATGGAAGGGTCTGATCAACGATCCCTACCTCGATGGCTCATTCGACCTGGCTACGGGCGTTCGGCTGGCCCGGCGACTGCTGATCGATATCAATGAACTTGGCCTGCCGGCCGGTACGGAAATGCTCGATCCGATCACCCCGCAGTATATTGACGACCTGATCAGTTGGGCGTCCATCGGGGCACGGACCACGGAAAGCCAGACACATCGCCAGATGGCCAGCGGCCTGTCTATGCCGGTCGGGTTCAAAAACAGTACCGACGGGAACCTGCAAACGGCCATCGACGCTATGAAATCGGCGAAAAGTGCCCATCATTTCCTCGGTATCGACGGCCAGGGCCAGACCTGCATCGTCACCACACGCGGCAATCCCTGCGGGCACGTCATCCTCCGCGGGGGAAGCGGGCGCCCGAACTATGATCCCGAAAACGTCGCTGAAGCCGCTCGACTCATGCAACATGCCGAACTCGAGCCGGCGATCATGATCGACTGCTCACACGCCAACAGTGGCAAAAAACATGAACAGCAGGAAGTGGTCTGGAACAGTGTGATCGAACAGAAACGTAAAGAGCAAACCGGCATGGACGTTATCATCGGCGCCATGCTCGAAAGCAATATCGCCGCCGGCAGACAGGACATCCCCGTGGACAAGTCACAACTCAAATACGGCGTGTCCGTCACCGATGAATGTATTGACTGGGAAAAGACGGTGCAGTTGCTCACTACCGGTCTGTAACTTCTTGATTGGATATCGCCTGAGAAACAGTTGCTGTGTAATTGAAGTTGAAGGTTTAAAAATACAGGGTTGCGGAAATGGGAACATCTTCAAAAAACAAGGCCCGTTCTCATTCACGCGTCGCGGCATTGCACCGTGGTTATGTCACATCTGATTTCATGCGGGATATTCTTGCGGGTCGGATCAGGCGTGGAATGCGGTTCCATGAACGTGTCTGGGCAGTGACGGCTCGCATACCATCGGGCAGGGTGGCAACTTACGGCGATATCGCTCATCGACTCGGCACCCATGCGTATCGGGCGGTCGGCCAGGCGCTTCATGCCAATCCGTATTCGCCCGAGGTACCCTGTCACCGTGTGGTGGGCCGTGACGGCCAGCTCACCGGCTTCGCCGGGGGACTGAAGAAGAAGGTTGCTATGCTGGCCGCTGAAGGCGTCGAACTCGTTCAGAATAAAGTCGATCTCGATCAATACCGGCACAAACTCTAGTCAGCGGCTCATTTCACGAAAGGTGATCGACCTGACCACAACCATTGTCATCCAAAGACCCTGCGAACGGGCGGCCCCCCGCACGAAGCGCCTTATCGGGCTTCAAAAGCCATACTGATACTGCCGCTGATACCGGCTTTCATAAAGTACCAACCCCGGCTGGTCGATATTCCGGATGTGAAAAGATTCAGTTCTCTTAAGCCGAGCAACCTGATCGCCCAATTCAACGACCGGCGAAAACGGGGGCGGATCAAGGCGAATCACACCTACTGTGAACTGGGTGAAGTGGTCGATCTGTCGGCTTCGGGTATGAAAGTCTTTCGAAAAGGGCGCAGCGTCGCAAAAGACGGCGATGAACTGTCGCTCACTATCGAAAACACCGGCAACGTCGCTGAAGTCGATTGCCGCATCGTCTATATTGAAAAAACAGGATTCCGCAAACAGACTTACGGCATCGAGTTCCTGAACGTCGACGAAGACAAACGCAGGCAACTGGTCAAAATCGCACGGCTGGGCCCGGAGCTTATTACGAAGACCGTCCGGCCGATCTGACCATCGCCGCTGAAATATTTTTGTGTAGTCTACAAGCATCGACAGGGGCTGACTCACGAGGGGGGCAGCCCCTGATTTTTTAAATCCATCCCGCCATCATGGTCACCGCGATCACGAACAACAGAACACCTGTCAGCACCTGGACCGCCGCCATGGTGATCTTATGCAGGTAACGTTTTCCGATCAGCACCCCGGCCAGCGCCGCCGCCATCGCGGCCAGAACAAGCCCCCATTGCCCGCTGTCAAGTGAAATCGAGGTGCCCGAGAGAAAATACAAGGTCACATACGTCGCCAACCTGGCCATGTCGACCAGAAACCCGATCATCGCATTGGTCCCGACGAACGCCTGCGTGGTGACACCCACCTTCACCAGAAAAGCCGATCGCAGTGCACCCTGATGACCTGAAAACCCGCCGAAGAAGCCTGACAGCAGCCCCCCGACAAACAGGTACCGCCGGCTGAACCGAATCTCACGCAATCGCGGCAGCAACTCGAACATGGCAAAAAGAAACATCAGCATTCCGATCGCCAGCTTCAGCGGCGTAACGGTCGCCTCGATCGGCCCGACGCGGTAACGAGCCCATTCACCGAAATGTGAGATGTACCCCAACGCTGCAGCACCCACAAACGCGGCCAGAATGGCCGGTACGCCGAACGCCAGCACCAACGTACGATCAGCATGACGACCGACCACGGCGAGCTTGAAGATATTGTTCGCACCGTGAACCACCGCCGTCGCCGCTACCGCCAGCTCGATCGGAAAAAATAACGCAAAAACCGGCATGAGCAGTGTACCCAGCCCGAAACCGGAATAGAGCGTGAGGCCCGCCGTCAACATCGACGCCGTACATATCGTAATATAGGAAAGCAACTGTAATCTCTCGTCTGGCAGGTTGATACGACATTAAAATCGCGTCTGGATACCGATGCCCGGTGATGATATAATAGCTTTCCCTCGGAATCTATTCCCACCCATTTGCACGATTGTATGGTAGCCCTTTATGTTGCAATTGCGTAATATCGCCATTATCGCCCACGTCGATCACGGTAAGACCACGCTGGTCGACCAGCTTCTTTACCAGTCCGGCCAGTTCCGCAACGAGGAACTCGTCCGCCTCGCAGGCGGCAGGCATGACCTGATCATGGACTCCAACCCGCTCGAGCGAGAGCGCGGCATCACCATCCTCTCGAAGAACTGCGCCATCCGATACCACGGCTCGGACGGCAACGACTATAAACTCAACCTGATCGATACCCCCGGCCACGCCGACTTCGGCGGCGAGGTCGAACGTGTTCTGAAAATGGCCGACGGCGTGCTACTGCTCGTCGACGCCTTCGAAGGCCCTATGCCGCAGACGCGGTTCGTACTCGGCAAGGCACTCGAACACCAACTCAAGCCGGTTGTCGTGGTGAATAAAATCGACCGGCCGGACGCCCGTCCCGATGAAGTGGTCAACGAAGTGTTCGATTTGCTCGTTGAACTCGATGCCGACGACGAGGCACTTGACTTCCCCGTAATCTACGCAAGTGCCAGGCAAGGTTGGGCATCGCGCGACGAGAACCAGCCCACTTCCGACATGAAAATTCTGTTCGAGACCATCATCAACTGCATCCCCGCACCCGATGCTATCGCCGCTCGACGCGATCAGCCGCTGCAGATGCTCGTGACCACACACGATTACAACGATTACGTCGGGCGAATCGCCATCGGCCGGGTTTTCGCCGGCTCGATCCGGCCGGGCATGCCCGTCACCGTCATCAGCCGAAGCGGTGAGCAGACGCGTCAGAAAGTACTCCAGGTTCTGACTTTCGATGGTCTGGGCCGAACGGAAACAGAGGCCGCTTACGCCGGTGATATCTGCGCAATCACAGGCCTTGACCCGATCGGCATCGGCTATACCATCGCCGATGCGGAACTGCCCGAGGCACTGCCGACGATTACAATCGATGAACCCACTTTACACATGACGTTCCGCGTCAATGACTCGCCCTTCTCCGGCCGGGAAGGGAAATACGTCACCAGCCGGCAGATTCATGACCGGCTGCAGAAGGAATTGATCGCCAACGTCGCGCTTCGCGTGACGCCCGGGCGGACAACTGACGAATTCCACGTCTCCGGCCGGGGACTGATGCACCTTGGCATCCTGATCGAGAACATGCGCCGCGAAGGCTACGAACTGTCGGCCGGCAAACCGCAGGTCATTCTGAAGGAAATCGAAGGCCGTAAGCATGAACCAATCGAAAATCTCGTTATCGAATGCCCGCTCGATTGCCAGAACGCCATCATGGCACTGGTCGGCGACCGACGTGCCGAGATCGTCAAGATGGATACCAAGGCCGGCGCGGGACAGTACATGCACATGGTGTTCACAATTCCCTCTCGCGGATTGATCGGCCTGCGTTCACGCATCCTGACCGCCACACAGGGCCGGGCAGTGGTCTATCACAACATCCTGCGGTACGAACCCACCCGCGGCGACGTGCCCGGCCGGGCACAGGGCGTCATGATCGCAAGCGATACCGGCCCCGCCACCGCCTACTCGCTCGACCGGCTGTACGACCGCGGCGTGTTCTTCGTTGCACCGGGTGATCCTGTCTACGAAGGCCAGGTCGTCGGTGAACATTGCAAAAGCAACGATATCGTGGTGAACCTGGCCATCAACAAGAAACTGTCAAACGTCCGCGCGGCGGGCAAGGACGACGCGACCAGTGTCAAACCCGCAAGAATCATGAGCCTCGAAGCCTGTCTCGAATACATCGAGGAAGATGAACTCGTCGAAGTCACCCCGGAAAGCATCCGCATTCGCAAACGTATGCTCAGAGAATCCGACCGCCGACGCATCAGCCGAACGGTTAAGAACTGACGCTATTACACATACTTGTTACTGTGACATTACTCCACCGATCTCGGGCGTCACGAGTAAACGAAGCTCACCCGCTAAGGCGCTTGTGCAATAGGTTGATCAGAATCATCTTCTACGACGTGCAAAAACGCCCGCGATTCCCAATACGCACAGCATGGCGACCGTACCCGGCTCAGGCGCCGACTGCACATCACCCCCTGCATCCGCCGGCTGCAGCAATGCCATGGGATTACCGTTATATGAGATCCCCGCGTAATAGTCGTCGATTTCCGTGGCCCAGTCGATGTAATCCGCGTAGGTTTCGGCGTCCAGAAACATTCCGATGCTGAACGGCGTATTGCCGTAGTAAGCCTTGTTGTACCACTGGTCGATATAATTGGCCAGCACCGACGCCACATCACCTTCATCGGTTACACTGTTGAGAAATTCTTTGTATCCGTCGACTTCCATCATGAATTCGAGGTAATCGAAATAACTTTCGCCTTCGCCCAACAACTGTTCTGCGATATAGGCGTTGTCTTCGTCGTGATAGCTGGACGAACCCTTGTATGCATCGTGAATGAATTTCGCCATCTGTGCAGTGGAGAGGTCTTCGTAAACGCCGAGATAATCACCGAATTCATTATAATCATGATGGCCGAGGTAATATACGTAGATATCCTCGTTCGGATTACTGAAATCTCTGTTGTCTGCGAAATAATAGCGGTTGATATCATCTGCGAGAAGCAGGTAATCTTCGTAATTCTCGCCGCCCTGAAATCCGTCGTTTACGTAATCATTATGCGCTTCATTGTAAAATTCCGGATAGGCCGCCGATAACTTATCATGAATAAAATCGGTAAATGCCTCGCCGGTGAGTCCGCCGTATTGATCGAACATAGTGGCGTAGTCGCCATAGCTTGAATAATAATCATTGATACTGTCCATTGTCAGATCGAAATCCGCCTGTTCCGGATCGAAGGTAATATTGCTATCGAAATAGTTGCTGTCGGCCGGGTTCGCCACGCCATAAGGCCCCAGGACGTTATCGGCAATGTAGTTGTTGAATGACGCACCGGTCACAGTGCCGTCGGGCTGCCCGTAGTAGGATTGAAACGATTCGAACGTATCAAAGGTGGCCGGAATAGGCAATGGATCATCACCGACACCTGCAGGCGGCAGAACGGGGTCATCAATCACAGGGTCGTTTACGATCGGATCGTTTACAATCGGATCGTTCACGACCGGCTGCGGAGGTGTGACCTGCGTACCGCCGGTGCGATTCCTTCTGCTGCTGCCCGTTGGCGTGCTCACCGGACTGCCACCGCCAAGCAGCGAAAAACCGGTTGGCGATGTCAACCCATTTTCACTGATCGCCACTTCAATCAAACCCGTACCACCCGTACCGCCTATCGATATCTGCTCGACTTCGATCAGATTCTTGCCTGACGGTTGAACCACCGCATAAATACGGCCTGTTGAAACCATAAGAAAAAGAACTGTTACCAAAAGTATCATCTTACCGACACTACCTTGCCCTGATTTCATGATTTTCTCCCAAAATATCTTTCCGGAATAACCGATGCGAACGCCGACATACAATGAGGCGATTTTTGACTATTTCAACACACTTAACGAAATTGACTGTCCGCCTCCCGTCAGACAATATGTCCTCCCGGGTAGCTCTACCAGACTGAACTGGGAAATTTTACCATATTGAATGCTGAGAGACCTGCCTATTCATGTTAATTTTCTGTAAACATGAAAGGATGGTATGAGCGGTAGAATGGGATCTTCCAGCTTCACCTCGCTAACCCGGATATTTCATGGTCAGGTATGAATCGTGCTCGAAACAGCCGTCGTGGCGATTTGATGTGATTTTTGAGGTATTGAGCCGCTTTCAGCGCAGACCACCCCCTTACCCCCACACCTCAAATCGGATTGTCAACGGGTTATTCAGGGAC
>CAYRND010000152.1:0-8573 GCA_964425365.1 uncultured Phycisphaeraceae bacterium | reverse complement strand
ATCAGGTCACGACTGAAGCGCACCAGGGGACCTTGATAGCGCTGTAGTGTTAACACGCAGTTGATAAGGTTTCAGATTTTATCAGGTTTGCAAGGTTAAGATCAAGGGCTGCAAACAGCACGGGAATCGGGGATTGAAAGGTATTTGTGTGAGGAGCGAGTCCGGCACCAAGGTACGGGTCCTACGACATGAATAACGATATTTATCCAGTTCGCTGTAAGTTGCAGGATAACAGTTGCGTCCGCCGCATGCGTGGTGTGGCGGTGATGCTGGTGATTATTGCGATGGTGATGTGTACGGTGCTGGCGATGTCGTTTCTCAGTGCACATCAGACGTCGACGGCGATAGCGATGAATGTGCGTAACGAGTCGCTGGCGCGAGCGGCGGCGGAAAGCGGTCTTGACCTGACGGCGGAGTACGTCAGGGCGAATCACGACTGGCGGGCCAGGTTCAATGAAGGCATCTGGATCGAGAACGAGCCGTTCGGCGGAGGTGCGTTCAGCGTGGCGGTTTATGATCTGATGGACAATGATTTTACGAACGATATCTTTCACCCGGCGGTGATCACATCGATCGGCCGGGTGGATAATGTATCGCATACCAGCCGGGCGCGTATCCGGCCGTACCGGATACTTGTGGGGCACTGGAAGCTCGACGAGCCGGCGGGCAGTACGGTGATCATCGATCAGACGGGCAGTCATCCCGGAACGTACATGAACGGCCCGGTGCTCGGGCAGGCCGGCGTGGATGGAAGCTGTCCCTATTTTTCGGGTGTTATAACGAATCAGAAATACGGCCTCATTCCCGATTCACCTGACTTCAAGCTGAACAACGGAACGATCGCCTGTTGGTTCAAGACCGAGCGGACGAATACCGCGCAGGGTATTGTTTCACGTGATACCTGTTTTTTTGATCAAGGTGGTGGGCATTTCATGGTGTGGCTGGAGAACGGCGGGGGTCTTTGCTCGCGAATCCAGAGTACCAGCGGCAGTGAATCGATCGACGCTTATCCGGTGATGGGTAATGTACAGATCAACCGCTGGTATCATGTCGCTTCGAGCTGGGGCCGGGGCGGTTTCAAGTTGTATGTAGACGGTGTTCTGATCGGCGAGAAGCCCGGGGTAACGTACGGCATCTATGCGGATACGATTCCGTTCATGATCGGAGCGACCGGGTTCACCAACTGCTTCAATAACCCGCAATGGGAGTTCAAGGGCTGGATCGATGACGTGAGGCTGTACCGCGACCAGCTTACCGAAGCCGAGGTGGCGGAGCTGGCGACGATAGCGACGGCGCCTCAGCCGAATCTCGGACGTTGGGATTTCGAGGAGACCGGCGGGACGGCGATCAACGATTCCGTGGCGGGCCGCAATGGTACGCTTTATATCGACAGCGAGCCGGTGGAATATGATCAGCCGGGCCAGGTCGGCCGATCGATGAAGTTTCCGGCATGGAAGCAGTATATCCAGGTGGATCACGGCGGTGTCTATAACGTCGCTAACGGCTCGGTGACGATCTGGTTCAAGCCCAGACCTGACCAGATCAGGGGATACGGTAATTCGCTTGGCGGGATGTTCGCTATGGACCGACTTGATCCGAACGACGGCGATCTGACGGTGGGTGTTCGCTGCATCAACGACACGCAGTGCGTTGCCTTCGCCCGACTGCAGGACGTGGCTGCCTGCGGTGGTGAGCCGAATAAACTATGGGTCGAGTCAACCACCGTGATGGACAGCAGCCAGTTTCATCATGTGGTATTCACGTTCGGCAGCGGTGGTATGAAACTATACCTCGATGGCGTTCTGGAAGACACCTATAATTATTTCGGTGGTGCGGTCGGTACCATGAATCCGCTGGTGCTTTCCACGACGAACTGGCGGTATCCAGATTCGACACAGAGTTCGCATCCCTTCGGTGGTCATATCGATGATATCGGTTTCTTCGATTACGAGCTGACGACGGACCAGGTTCAGCAGGTATACAATGGCAGCCTTGGTTTGAATGATCCGGAGTTCGTACGCTACAACGTGCGATATGAGGCGGATTGAGCAGGTCCGACACAATCATGCCGGCCGATCATTTCGTTACCGATAACACTCGATTCAATTTCGCCGATTCGCACATGTTTGTCGGTGCGGGTATGTGTCGGGTAATACCGCGTTGCGCGGTAGACCGGCAACGCGTTGTCTGACCTACTCGCCGTTCTGGTAGATCCAATGTTCCGTTACGGGTACGTAGTCGTTGAGTTCGTTGGTGTTGAACCAGAGTTCGAGTTCGCGTGCTGCGGAGGTCTCGCTGTCCGAGCCGTGGACGAGGTTGAATGCCCCGCTGAGACCGAAGTCGCCGCGGATCGTCCCGGGTTCTGCCTCGGTGCCTTTTGTTTTACCGATCAGTTTCCGGCAGACGGCGACGGCGTCGTTGCCGCGAACGGCCAGAGCGAGCACGGGTGAACTGGTGATGAACGCGATGAGGTCATCATAGAAGGGTTTGCCTTTGTGTTCGGCGTAATGCTGTTCGGCCAGGGCGCGGGTGACTTTCATCATCTTCATGCCGATGATCCGCAGTCCTTTATTTTCGAATCGCGTGATGATCGGGCCGATGAGTCGGCGATGGATGGCGTCGGGTTTCAGGATGATCAATGTGGTCTGCATGATGCTGGCGACTCCGTTATCGGTATGGTTATGAATTGCGTGTCATTGTAACAGGATTGGACGCATCGGGTGTGGCGGGCATGTGAGTGGTGAAGGATAGTGGTGAAGGGTAGTGGGGGGATAGTGGGGGGGTTAGGGATTGTTGATATGAACGGGGACGCGTTTACGGCCCCATGTGCCGGGTTTTTCCTCGAAGACGCCGGGTATGATCTGGTTGCAGGCACGGCAGCGGTTATGAACGAGGTTGTACCGTTCGATCTGATATCGGTCACGCTGGATGAGGGTGTTGCCGCAGGTCGGGCACGAGGTGCTTTCGCGATTGACATCATAGACGTTTCCGAGGTAGACGAATCGCAGTCCGGCGTATTTCGCCTGTTCGTAAGCCCGGATGAGGGTATCATGCGGGGTGGGGGGAAGGTCGTTGAGTTTATAGGCGGGGTGAAAGGCGCTGAAGTGCAGGGGGACATCTTCTCCGAGGTTCTCGACGATCCAGTCGCACATCTGAGCGATTTCTTCGGGCGAATCGTTTTCGCCGGGGATCAGCAGTGTGGTCAGTTCGAACCAGACTTCCGTTTCGTGCTTGAGGTATTTGAGTGTATCGAGCACGGGCTGTAGCCGAGTTTGTGTGAGTTTGCGATAGAAGGTATCGGTGAACGCCTTGAGGTCGACATTAGCGGCGTCCATGTATTCGAAGAACGCCTGTCGCGGCCTGGGGTTGATGTACCCCGCTGTGACGGCGACGGTTTTGATACCCTCGGCGCGTGCGAGTCGTGCGATGTCGATTGCGTATTCCGCCCAGATGACCGGATCGTTATAGGTGAAGGCGATACTGCGGCAGTGAGTCTGGATAGCAGCCTTGACGATCGCATCCGGTGACGCGGTCCGCTGGAGCGTATCCATTTCGCGGCTTTTTGAGATATCCCAGTTCTGGCAGAACTTGCAGCCGAGGTTACAGCCTGCGGTCCCGAGCGAGAAGACGGCCGTACCCGGCAGGAAGTGGCTGAGCGGCTTCTTTTCGATCGGGTCGATACAGAACCCCGAGCTTCGCCCGTAAGTCGTCAGTTCGAGACTGCCGTCAACATTGGCTCTGACGAAGCAGAATCCGCGGCCACCCTGGGGGATATGACATTCGCGTGGGCAGAGTTCACAGACGACTTTGGCGTCTTTTCCGTTTCCGCCGTTTTCCACAACATGCCACCAGCTTGTCTGCATTGGTTCCATACGTTTCAGGACCGGCTTGCTCGTGGTGTTACAAATGTTGCTTGTGTCATTCTGACTTATCCTAACACAGCCTGGACCGGAGTGACAGCGTCTGAGCTGGTTGATATCGTCCCAAACAGATAACCGTCAAATGGATACGTTTATTCAACCGGACCGGTTCAAACGCGTGCCGAGTCACTGTCATGTTAAGACGGGCAAGATACAACGATTGTAAGGTCTGGAGAAGAACAGACTTGCCTGACTATGTGCAACTGATAATTTTCGGTCAGACCCGACCTGGAACTTGTAATATTCATGGGAAAATTTTGATCGCCCGATCCGGCGGGGTATCATATAGACAGCCGAATGCCGGTCAGGGACGAGCGGCTGATCAAGTGAAAAAAGCGGAATCATGCTCAACCATGCGTTGAGCATTTTTGGTCGGAATAAAAGACGAGGGATGAAGACGCGATTAGAGAGGGATTGGTCAGACGCAATGTTATTTATTGTTACAGGCAGGTGTAATCGTACAAAAGCGGGTTCGGTGCAGGTGATTGCACTGGCGGCGTATGCTGTGCTCGTGACGATCGCCGGGATTGTTTGGGCGTTTTCCAGTTACGGCTGCAAGGTGAACGGTGGTGTGGAGCTGATGGCACTCGATGTCAATCGGTTGCAACATGCTGATGCGGCGCAGATGGTTTCGGAAAGCGAGTCGGCGGTTCAGCCGGTGCGTGAAGAGGTATCGGCGGCATCGGCGCCACGCTCCGCGTCCGATCAATTCGATGTTGAAACGATCACATTCAACGGCCGGCGTCTTCGCAAGTCCGGGGAGCTGTCCATGCTGGTAACTGCCTACAGTCCCGACAGCCGGTCGTGCGGTCGGTTCGCTGATGGTATTACAGCATCGGGTTACAGTGTCTGGACGAACGGGATGAAGCTGGTGGCGGCGGATACCGATCTGCTGCCCTTCGGGTCGATCATCACCGTGCCGGGATATAACAATGATAATCCCGTCCCGGTACTTGACCGCGGCGGCAAGATCAAGGGCCGTCGTCTCGATGTGCTTTACCCGACGCATGAAATCGCACGACAATGGGGTGCGCAGCGGTTAACCGTGGTGGTTTGGGAGTATGTGGATGGATGATACTGTTTGAAGGTTCATCAGGTTAATCAAGTTTATAAGGTTTAGCGTATTTCCGCCTCAGTCATTCGAGGCGGTTTTTTTTTGAATATCCTGATGAACCTTATTATCTTCAACCCAATCAGCTATTGTTGACGACCTCCGGAGCCATACAGGCGATCATATCGTCGATGATTTCGTCGAGTTCGCGGTGGAGTACGGTGAGCCGGCCGGTGGTGGCGAGTGTGGCGATGCCGTGTAGAGCGATCCAGAACCGGCCTGCGGCCATGACGGCCTGTTTGTGGAACGCTTCGTTATCGGGGTCGTGTTTCGGCATGGTACGGAGGACTTTTTCGAGCAGGGGTTGGAATCCGCCGTGGAAGACGTCGTGATCGTTTTTCGCGAGTCGCGTTTCGAACATGAGCCGGTAGAGGTTGGGGTGTTTGACGGCGAACCGGACGTAGGAATGAGCACCACCTCGCCAGGATGACTCCGACTGGAGTGTACTGTTGGCGTTACAGAAGTCATTGATCATTTGGAATCCGCGCTGGACCATAGCTCGTTTGAGTGCCCGCTGGTTCTGGAAGTAGGTGTAGAGTGTCATGGTACCGACGCCGAGTTTATCGGCGACCCTGCGGACGGTAACGGCTTCCATGCTGTAACGGTCGAGCAGTTTAAGGGCGGTTTCGACGATGAGTTCTTTACGCTTTTCGTGCGAAGCGTTGAGCCACCGCCGCATGGGTCGTCTTTCTGTCTGGTTTTTTTTCATGGTTATCATTGATACTATGTCAGCAGTCTGCGGTAATTCACTACCCGGCGAGTGAAAATATGTCAGGCTCGGTCCGGATTCAGCCGAAGGTCAGGGCTATAATGCCTTGACTTAGCATGATCGGGTTCGTACAGTGTACTGATTCTTATCGTACAATGTACGATATGTCAAGCGGCATGCTGAGATATGCCGTTGAAATACCGAAGTGAGATTTATGAAGCAACGAGAAATCATCGTGTCGGCGGCGATGCTTACCGGCCTGGTATTGGGGCTGGTATCAGGTCTTATGCTGTTCGGCGGCGGCGGTAGCAGGCCGCCGGGCGACGGGTCGCCTGCGGACATGGGGGGCGGTCCGCCCCCGGCGCTGGTGCGACTGGGTGAAGTGAAAATGATGCCGCTTCAGCAGCGGTTCGAGGTGGTCGGTCGGCTTCGTGAGGTGCAGCAGACGACCGTTGCCGCCGAAGTTGCGGGCAAGGTGATCCGCGTGCCCGTTGATGAAGGCGATGTGGTGGCGGGCGGCGAGACGGTGCTGGCGCAGATCGACGGTGTCTGGGCGAAGCTCGATCTGGCCGCTGCCCAGGCGGATGTCGAAGCCGCCACGGCGAACCTGGACCAGGCCAGGCGAGATATGGAACAGCTTGAGCAGTTGCTGAGGGCCCGATCGGCGAAGCCGAAGGAAGTGGAGGATGCCCGTTCTGAGGTCAAGACATATACGGCCGAGCTTGAGCGGGCGGCAGCCCGACGGGATCGCGCCCGGCAGGAGGTCGAACGGTTGCAGGTTATCGCGCCGTTCGATGGTATTGTTACGGAAAAACACGTCGAAGTCGGACAGTGGGTCGAGCGAGGCAGCGGGGTGATCGGTATGATTTCACACGGTCGGATCGATGCGGTTATCGATGTCCCCGAGCGTTACATCAACCAGGTTGAATTCGATGAACAGGTGGAGGTCGTGGTCGAGCCGTTGGCCATGACCGTGACCGGTTCAGTCGTGGCGATCAATCCACAAGGGCGCAATGCGGCGAGGACATTTCCGGTGAAGATCCGGCTGGACGATCATGACAATACACTGAAGCCGGGGATGAGTATCCGTGCCCGTGTTCCGATGGACAAGATGGCTGACACGCTGACGGTACCGCGTGACGCCGTGATTTATACGACTCAAGGCAGTGTGGTCTGGGCGGCCATCGAGCAGGCGGCCGGTATGATGGGATTGCCGCTACCGGTGCAGGTGCTGTTCAGTGAAGACGGCCGATATGCCGTCGAGTCGCAGCCGAGTGCCCAGGGGATGTCGTTGCAGGCGGGTATGCAGGTGGTGATCGAAGGCGCTGAGCGTCTATTCCCTACGCAACCGCTCATGACGCCCGGGATGCAACCTGCCGCTCATCCCGGCGATTCTCCCGATTCTCCTTCCCGTTCCACCGTACCGGCCGACCAACCCGAAGACGCGGGTGACAAACAAGGCCGGCCTACATGATGTTGAATATCACCCGCCATGGATATTATTCGATTCACCATAGATAACCCTGTGAAAGTCAGCGTCGGCGTGATGCTGATTCTGCTCTTCGGCTTTATAGCGCTCTATACCATACCGGTGCAGCTCACGCCGAATGTCGATCAGCCGGTGATTACCATTGAGACGAACTGGACCGGCCGATCGCCGGAGGAGGTCGAGCGTGAGATCATCGAGGAGCAGGAAGACAAGCTGAAGACGGTAACGAATCTGAAGAAGATGACGGCCACCGCTTCGCAGGGCCGATCGGAAATCCGGCTTGAGTTTTATATTGGAACGGATCTGTCGCGTGTATTGCAGGAGGTATCGGACAAGCTTCGCGAGGTGCCGGAATATCCTGACGACGTGGATGAGCCGGTGATCGTCTCCGCGGAGTCCGGCCCGGAGAACGCGATCGCCTGGATGATTGTCGACGCCGACGATCCCACGTTCGATCTGCAGCAGATCGATGATTTCGCCGACAAGCGTGTGAAGCCGTTTCTGGAGCGTGTCGAGGGCTTGAGCCGGATCAACATATACGGCGGCCGCCGCCGTGAAGTGCACATGCAGCTCGATCCGGCAAAGATCGCGCAGCGTGGGATTACCTTCAACGATCTGGCGAGGGCGTTGCAACTGGAGAATGTGAACATATCGGCGGGTGATCTTCAAGCCGGTCGGCTGGATGTCCGTATCCGGACTGTCGGCCAGTACGATAATCTGGATGATATCCGCAATACGATCGTGCGTTACACGGACGGCGGGCCGATTCGCGTGCGTGATATCGGTGATGTGACATTGACTCTGGAGAAGCGTCGTGCGTTTGTCCGTGCCAACGGTAAGCCCGCGCTCGCGGTGAATGCGATTCGCGAGACCGGGTCGAACGTGATCGAGGTGATGGAAGGGTTGCGCCGCCGTCTGGATGAAGTGAACCGCAAGGTCTTTCCCGCTTATGAAAACGATCGATACGGTATCCGTATTCACCAGGTGTACGACGAGACGGTATATATATACAGCGCGATCGATCTAGTGAAGAACAACCTGTGGCTGGGTGGGACATTCGCGGTTCTTGTTCTGCTGATTTATCTCGGGAGTGCGAGGAAGCCGGGTATTGTGTTGTTTGGTGTTCCGGCGCTGCTGTTCTGCGCCATTGTGTCGATTATTCTGCCGCCGGGTCCGCTGCGTATCGGGATGCTGCTCATTCTGGGGCTGGTGATGCTGATTGTCCTGTCGATGTCACGCAAAGTGGCGATCGTATCGCTGGCGATACCGGTTTCGGTGATCGGCACGTTTGTGGCGATGACGGCCGCGGGTCGGAATTTGAACGTGATCAGCCTGGCCGGCCTG
>CAYRND010000151.1:0-8594 GCA_964425365.1 uncultured Phycisphaeraceae bacterium | reverse complement strand
AATACGTGCTGGAAGAGGTTGAAGAATGGGGCACTTAGCTTAACACCTATGCCGCTGCCGGCGGTGATGGTAATGTCATTGTCGTCGCTGTTTGTGAGTGAGGTAACATCGATTGCGGTAACTTTGCCGCCGGCATTAACGGTGATCGTACCGTCGGCGGTATCGACGTCGGTAAGGGTGATATGGCTGTTCTCGACGAGTGCGATATCACCGGTACTTGTGGTGGTGATATCGGCACTGGCGAGATCGACTTCGAGTGCATTGCCGGCCCCGACGCCTGCGGCGGCATCCGCCACCAGCCGGCCGTTTGGCGCATGAACATCCGTATGTGCATCACCGCCGTCACGAACGGCCCCATTGGTGGTTGTGAGCGTAACGGCGGCAATCGTACTGTCGGTTGTGCGTAATCCGCCGAGGGTGATGTTATCGTAAGCGGTCATGGTGATTCGGCCGGCACCCGCATTTATGAGCGAGCCGTTTGCCATGGCAACCCCCCCACTGTTGCTGCTGTCGTTATCCGCGGTCAGTGTGACAGCCCCGGCGGAGCTTGTGATGTCACCTGCGGCGCTCAAAATAATATCGTTATCGGCGACGAGATCGATGACGCCGGTGGTACTGCTGAGCCTGCCGGTGAGCCTGAGGGTGTTGCCGGCTTCGATGGAAGTGTCGCCTGTGACCGTTGCTTTCGCCAGCGTGATATTATCAACATCAACAAGTGTCAGATCGGCAGCGCTGTTGACGGTAACGGTTCCCAGATTGTTCGCGGCGGTATCGAGGATGATATCGCCGGTTCCGCCAACGAGTGTGACACTGCTGGTGGCGGTCACCGTACCCGAGTCGGATATTTCCCCGTTTGTGGTGGTGATTGTCAGATTGTTTACGCCGAGGTCGATATTGGTCAGATCAACCCCTGCACCCGCCTGGTTGAGCCCAAGCGAAAAATCCATGCCGTAATCTTCAGTTACGAGATCGACGGACATATCGGCGCCACCTGTAAGCGTTACACCATCGGTATTCGCGAAGGTGATGGTCACATCGCTATCGGCGTCGGCAAGAGTGATATCGATGGCATTCCATTCATCGGCAAGGACATCGACATTGACCACTTCATCGCTTGTCCCGGTGTTGTTGAGGGTAAGTGTATCATCACCCGCGGCATCGCCGGTCAAATCGATTTCATTGGTAACGCCGATTCCATCAGCCGTCATGGTGACACTGCCGGCTGCGTCGATTTCACTATCGGCCGTGGCATTTGCCGCGTCGATGGCACCGGCGCCGGCGGACAGTGCAACATCACCATCGGTCTGGATGGCACTGCTTCCCAGAGTGATCTCCGTACCGGCGTTCAGGATGATATTGCCGGTAGCATTTGCAACGGCGTTATCGTTTGCGATAATGGCATCCCCTGCTGTTATCGTCATGCCGTCGATATCGGTGATGGTATCGAGCGTGATATCATCGTTATCGACGAGTGTGACGGTCGTCACGTTCTGTGAACCGGTAATACTGACGGCATTGAAATCATTGGTAGCGGTATTGAGGACAAGATTGCCGCCGGTAACGGTGAACGTGCTGTCGCCCCCGACTGCCACCTGGCCGGTGTCGACAATATTACCTGCCGACGCCGTCGCATCGAGGTCGCCGCCGATGGCGGCGGAAGCGAAATTGATAGCCTTGGTATTAACCAGCGTCACATCGGCGCCGGCACCGGTTGTTGAAATTGAAAACGGCCCGGTTACGTCGAGCGTGTCCAGATCAATATCGGCATCGGCGGTCAATGTGGTGAGTGTGAGATTGCCTGAAACGGCGACCGTATCGGTATCGGTAATGTTTCCGCCGGTATTCTGGAGTGAAAGGTTGCCATCGGTGATATTCGACGCGCCGAGTGCCATTGCCGAGCCGGTATTGGTGATCGTGATATCGGCGGCACCTGTGGTTGTGGTATTGAGCTGAGCGATCTCCGTGACGAGCGTGGTGTTCCCGCCCACCGTCAGATCGAGTGTACCTGATCCGCCGATGACGACGTCGGTTCCGCCGGTGCCGATGACCCTGTCGTTATTGGCGACCAACGTAAGTGTTTCGTCATCAGCCAGTGTAACGGTATTGTAGAATCGCGTTCTTCCACCGTATACGGCCAGGCTGATGTTACTTGGACTGAGGTCGATCGCGCCGTCCTCGCCGATGAGTACATTACCGGTGCCGTTGGAGCGGCCGATACCGAAAGCGTCGAAATCGCCGCTGATCCCGAGCAGTTCAGCGAGCGTGAGGTTGAAATCAGCCGAAACACTGTTGACGCCGACACTGCGTGATTTGACCACCGGTGCAAGCGTCAAGGTCCCGCCCACGCCGCTGTTGATGATATTGGCGAGATCGACGGTTTCAGTGGTGATGGCAAAGTCATAGCCGGCGGTTTCGATCTGATCGCCGAAGACGGCGGAGCTGTCAGCGGTAATGGACGAATCGCCTGTCAGATCGATGGTGCCCTGAATATCGATATCATCAGCGGCCAGGTCGCCGGCCAGCTCGAGCGGGCTGGTGATGGTAATGGACTCGGCGTCGATATCGCCGGTCATATCGAACAGTCCGAAGGGATCGGTGGATCCTTCGATAAAATCGGTCGTGATGGCGAAATCGCCGGTGATGGTGAGCGTATCAGCCGCCCCGCCTGTGTTGTTGATTGTCAGATCATTCAGGTCGGTATCGCCGCTGAAAGTCAGATCGCCCGCGGCGTCGACGGTCAGGCCGAAGGGATCGGTGTCGGCGCCGTAGAGTACCTGGATGTGTGCGATATCGCCGGTTGCGAGACCGGTGAATTCGTCTAAGTCGTATTTGTCCATGATATTGCCGGTACCCGCCGTGGTATGCGCCAGTCCGAGCGCATGTCCGATTTCGTGGAGAACAACAGTAAAGTAATCGAAGTTCAGACCAGAATCAAAATCTCCGACTCCATCGTTATAGCCGGTATCCCACAGGTCACTGTAGTCCTGCCAGGATCTTGCGAAATCAATGGTATAACGATTGCCGCTGAGGGTGGTATCCGCGGGACCGTACCCAAGTATCCCGCTGGGGCCGTCGTTGAACAGGTCGCTTTCATCGACGTCGATATCGAACCCCACGCCGATGACCCCGTTGAAATTGCCGGTCCCGATAATGAGCATGGTATCTACGTCGCGAGTAGTACTGCGAACGAACCTGAGCCTGCCGCCCGTGGCATCCGACCATGCGTTGAGTGCATCGATGGCACGTGCGGTCTGGGCCGACGTGATGTAGTTCGAGTAACCTTCCAGTGCCCTGAAGTCATAGTAGATGGTGGTACTGGCCGGCGGTGTTCTGCGGCCATGCCACGTTGCTTTCAGGTTGCCGCTTTCATATAGGAAATGGCCATCGACATCCGGGTGCTGAGACTGCGGATGCCGGTGCCGCGGCGTACTGACGACAGCGTCGTTGATGGTGTCATGAAATGTGATATCCGATCCCGTCAGGAGCAGGTTGTTTCTCAGTTCGACCTCGGTGCGATAGTCCTGTGATCCGTCGCCTGTGATATCGGTTGTAATCGTGTCGGTATAGATCACGATTTTGCTTTCATCGCCGTTTGCGGTGATATCAATCGAATCGAGCGGGCTGGTCTGCCCTACGCTTCCCCGCAGAATCACATCGCCGCTGGAGGCGGTCAACGTCAGGTCCCGCGAGGTACCGTCGGAATCGATGGTATCGAAGAACCGGATATCCTTGGCGCTGATTGTGACGTCCTGCAGCAGTTGTACGGGGCTGTAATAACGTTGATATCCTGTTGTCGTAATTGACGCAGCGTCGACGTCAATGCTTGTGTCGGCAATGACATCGAGTTCATACAGATCGAGGTCGGCGCTGATGTCAACAGTTGTGCCGGCGTACAGTGCGAGGTGGCTGTCTGCGACTTTATCACCGGATGATATTGTGATCGCACCATCGTCGGACTGGAGCGAGTAATGCATCAGGGTGACCGTGTCGCCTTCGAACTGTGTGACAGCGGGGATATCCGCATCGGCGATGGCGGCATCCTGCCTGTAGGTGAATGTTTTCGGATTGAGATTGCCGTTCTGGCTTCTGAATGAGGGTGCGTCGGTAACCAGGTCGACCGTGGCGGTGGTTTCGTTTCCAGCCCCGTCGCCTGCCCAGACCATGATTTCATCGCCGGACAGTGTGATATTACTTGCAAAATCAACGGTTCCTGTTCCGTCATCTCCGCCGTGGAGTGTTATGAGGCCGGAGGTGATATTCGAATTGACTGTAATAGTATTGCCGGTCTCGACAATAACCGCACCGTTGTCGGTAATCAGTCCGCCCAGTGATATGGCGCCGGAGTTGGATTTGATGAACATACTGGGATTGACGGGATAATCGACGATATCACCATCGAGTGTCTCATAATTTCCGTCGTTATGCAGCTCAAAGGTGACATCCGATATATCGATTTCGCCGGTGCGTGTTCTCAGTTCCAATCCGATATCGTTGTCATTCGTCCGCTGCGAGTTATCAAGGACGTTGCTGTCTATCAGGATCGTGCCGGTGAAAGCACCGCTGGTGGTGATTGAATCGGTGGCTTCCAGAATGATGTTGTAAGTTGCGAACTCGCCTTCGAGTTCGGATTCGTAGACATAGAAGGGATTCCTGGAGCTGTAGTCATCGAACCGGATGATGCCGTACCAACCTCTTTGGCTGATGAGTTCTTCGGAATCGTCGAATATGGTATAGCTGGTATTTCTATCGCTGCCATCGCCGGTTCCCGGCCGGATGACGATATTTTCAGGATCGAACATGAGGGTTCCTGTTTTCCCGTGAGGTGCGAACAGGTCATATCGGCCGTGCTGCTCGAGCGACCGGGCACCTGATACTTCGATGAACCCGCCGTCGCCGCCCGTTTCGCCGCCGCGGCTGCTTGCAGTGCCGTCAAACCATGTATTCTGATCAGCCCATACGACGATCGTGCCGCCGTCTCCGTCGGTTCGAGCATCGGTATCGATCATGACATTCTGTCCGACAAAGGTATATCCGGCGGTCGACAACTCACCCTGCCCGCGGAAATCGCCGCCGAGATACACATTGCCGCCGCCTGTTTCGCCGGAGGCGTTTAATGCGATCTCGCCGCCGAGCACAAGTTCATCACCGAGCACGAAGATATCACCGCCATCGGCGTTATCGCTGGAAACGTCGATATCCCCGAAGACCTGGACCTGCCCGTCGCTGCCTTCAAGCCTCGCCTCCCTGGCGCGAATTGTCCCGGCGTGATGTACGGCCAGTGCGACCGGGTCGGCCGCCGCCATCATGACCCGCCCATCGGGCGCATGCAGCGTGCCCTTGTTGACGATGGCAGGTTGAAGTGGGTCAGCCAGGTTGCCTGGTTCCAGTTGGATGTCGTACTCGCCGCCATCGGCATCGGTCAGCCGTATACGGGAACCGGCGAGCATGGCGATCGAGCCGTCTGATACCGAGATGGTACCGAGGTTTTCGACGTATTGTCCGAGCAGGTTCACCTGATCGCGTGCCTCAACGACGCCGTGGTTCCTGACCGGTCCGGTGAGATTCTCGAACAGGTCGATATTGTTGAGGAAATTTTCATTGGTGATGTTGCCGGCCGCCGCGGTCAGCGAACCGACGTCCACCACCGCCTTGCCGTCGATGAACAGACCTGCGGGATTGGCGATATAAACGTGAGCGTCAGCGAAAAGTCGGCCGTTGATGCGGGTGATATTACCGTCCAGTACGCGGTTGAGAAACGCGGCGTCATCGGGTTGGATGAACCGGACGGTTTCATCGCGCAAAATGTCGAAGGATTCATAATCGGCAATGGCTTTGGGTGATTGCTGGGTGATGGTCATGACGGCATCGTCGATCGAGGTGCGATACCGGCCGTGAACATGCTGCTGGTTTTTCGGCAGTGCGAATAGCTGTCCTGTCACTGCCAGGATCACCGATGTCAGGATCGTCGCAATATATTTCTTACGTCGCAGACTCCGCGATCTGATTGCTTGTGCCACGTTATGATCCCCTGTCGTTATTTCTGTTCATTATCACGTTACACAGTACGATTCCGGATGGTCGATTCCGTGCAGTCGAATTCAGTAAAGCAGCGTTGTCAGTAAATGCAGCCGGTGATCGCCCGAATCTACCTTGCCTTCTATTTCATCGAGTGCCATGGCCCAATCCAGCCGCAAATTGAAATTCTGCCATAAGAGCAGTTCCATACCGACACCTGCTCCGAGCAGGTCGACATCTTCTTCACCGGTCATCTTGTTATTGATATTCGCTACGCCGTAATCAACGAAGCCTTTCAGAACAAGATCCCAGTCCGGCCTGTCCCAGCCGGTCTGACTGGACCATTTGAAGGGTCTGCCGAAGAGGGTATCGGGCTGCTGCCTCAGGTCCAGTGCGCGTGGCAGATGGTAACGATATTCAAGCGTGAATATCATGGCATTATCTCCGACCGCGACGGATTCATCGTAACCCCTGGCGGTATACATGCCGCCGACGGTCTGCTGGACTTGTGGTATGAGCCTGGACTGATCGAGTGTCTGCTGTCCTCTGAAACCGAAATAGAACTCGTGGTCGAGCGTACTGACGGGCGGCCGATCGATGTTCTCGATCGCAGAGGGCGCGAATATGGGATCGAGATAGATGGACGTGTATCCATCCCATCGTACCAGCAGCCAGTCTTGATCGACGTTTGAGCGCCCGAGTAGTGATACCTGCTCCTTGTCCGTTCCCGCTACGGACGGCAGGTTGGTATCCAGAAAGACGCTCGCATAAAGATTATCGATCATTCGTTTTCGCTGGAACCGTAGTCCGACGTTGGGTTTGAAGAACGATTCCTCGGCAGTGATGGCAAGCAGATCATTCTTGGTTTCTATGGATTGGAATGTCGCCCCGGCGACGAGGTCGATGAAAAAATCGTTGTGCTGGAACCAGTTCCAGCTCAATTCACCGCCTGCGTTCCAACTGTTGCCACTGAAATCCTGTGACAGGAATCCCACGTCGGATGCGACATACTGGCTGTAAGCGGCGAGTATTTTCCATCGAACACGGTCGAGTCCGGGCAGTGGCGCTTCGTAGCTTCCGATAAAGGCATGACTGGCGTCGAATCCCGCCGTGAGGTAATCCAGGCTGAGAATGTCATCATGTGAGGTAAGTTGGTAATTGACGTAACCGAATCGCTGTCGCCATGTATTGGTCTGCTCGGTGCCGGTATTGGATGTCTGGAAATAGGCCATCCAAGGTCGGTTTTCCTGAATGACATAATCGACGGCGATATGTCCGGGCTGCTCGGCGGCGGCGACGCCGACATCGACACGCCGGCCGGGGTGGCGATTCAGCCAGTGTACATAATCGGTGAGTTTCTTACTTCTCAGGATATCCTGGCCGCCTCCGGCCCGGTCCGAGGGCTGAAGCGGCGAATTCGCCTCGATATGATCATGTGAAGGATGGTTGAGTTGTTGTTGACCAAACCGTTCGCCGGAGCCGGCGGTACGGATTTCACTGATGTAACTGATGTTCGCCTGCAGTTTGAGGCACTCGGACTCAGGTGGTCTGATATCTCTTCCCTGCTGATCGATCTGGCCCGGCGCCGGTGCTACGCTGATTCCGCCGATACCACGACGATTGAATTCCCCGACGATAGTCTGCGAGATTGCTCGCAGGGCGCTGGAATAGAAATAATCACTGTCGAGTTCGCCGAGTTTACCGATCGTCTGTTCGCAAAGTTCCAGATCATTCCGTTTACTCACATAACCGTCTCGACTGCGACCGAACTGTACGCGGAGATTCATGAATTCATCGAGATCGGGTAATGTGGCGTGGTCCTCGATGTATTCGAGTTCAATGCATTTAATGCGATATCTTTTACCATCTTCTTTCAATGCCAGTCTGAAGTCATACGAACCCGGGGGCGTACCTTTCACAAGCGAACCGCCGACCTTGAGTTGGAGCAGGACGGCGCCCTCGGGTTGATACGGCAGACCGTAGACATCATGCCTGTGTATTACAGACTTGACCCGGACACTGTAGTAGCCCCGACGGTTCAATTCATGGACGATCGCCTGTGCAACGGCATCGACAGCACTGTCGTGAAGGTAGCGGTCGGGCAGACTGAAAACTTCCGCGAGGGTCAGGTTGAGTGACCGGTACCCCTCCTGCCATGCGATGTAACAACCATCCGCCTTCGCCAGTTTGACCTGTACGTCGGCAAAGGATGCGATCGGCGGATGAGCCGGGTGGTCCTGTTCGTACTGCAGTTCGAGGAACCGGACCAGATGACATTGGCCGGTCATATTCTGCTGACCGGCAAGGTGACCGCCCCATGCATGGATCACCAATACGGGCAGGACGAACAACAGTATCCGCCGTACTATGTACATGATGTTTTTTCCCATCGAATCAATTCACATTCCCCCTTCCATCCCTCACTGGTAATAACACCTGCAGCCAGGTCAGTTTGTATCAGGCTAATCCGGCATTGGTCAGATGCTTTTTATCGTCCATCCGGATTGATTGCAGCTATTTTACGTACTTAACACTACAGCGCTATCAAGGTCCCCTGGTGCGCTTCAGTCGTGACCTGA
>CAYRND010000150.1:0-8620 GCA_964425365.1 uncultured Phycisphaeraceae bacterium | reverse complement strand
ATGCCAATTGAGCATCTCGATCGCCGTAATCATCATCGTCATCGACCATTACATCGACGCCGATATTCTGGCCGGAGACGGGAGACAGTCCGATTGTGGACCAGGGCACACTTATTTCGAGCACATACCCGCTGGTGGTACTGGCAATTACGAACTCGACGCCTGTTGCATTCTGAACGGAGTTACCGCCGAGGTGTACGGCGGTGTCATTGACTCTCAGGCCGTACTGGAAGTCATTTACGCCATCGTAGTCAGAGCCTTTGCTGTTATCCGCGTCGATATAAATTTCGACGGTATCATCACTCCACCAGTTGCTGCCGGAGTCATTGATAATGGCATCGTCAGTGACATCGACGAGCAAGCAGAGTTTTTCGTTATTCCACACGGCCCGCCATCCTGCACTGAGGTCGCTGCCGGATCCGATTGAGCCTGCGATAACCTGAGTGAGTTCCTGCCGACCAGTATTGAACCAAAGCGGATCGACCAGCCCGTCTATTTGTGGCAGAGCGTCGGCGTAGCTGACGGTAGTCTGAGCGTCGGGGTCGGTGAATGTAGTTGCCGCAACCTGTTCGGAAGGCCCGGACTTCGTTTCGCCGTAGGTCCCTTCGGTGAATGACAGCATACGGTATGTATAGGTAGTTGAATGGTTGAGTCCCTGGTCTTCGTATGAGTTAACATGATCACCGACGCGAGCGACCTCGGCGAATTCGCCTGTGGTAGTTCGTTCGATAATGAACCCATCGCCGTAGTCGTACATGGTATCATTCCATTCGAGTCGGATCCGATTCGGGGATAGCGTTGTTGCCTGCACGTTTGCGGGTGGCAGGAGGTATGGATAGAGGTAAATAGTATCTTCGTTGGAGAATGCTGATTCGCCGATGACGTTATATGCTTTAACGCGGTAAGTGTAAGTTGCCGGTGTGAGGTAGTTATCCGAGCAGCTAGTCGCATCTGCACCGACTTCGGCGACTAGTTCGAACAATCCGTCGTTGGTCATACGTTCGATAATGAATCCATCTTCGTTATCCGCGTTATCCGTCCACATGAGGTACGTTCGCGACATACCGCTGAAGTGTACCTGCAGATCGGACGGTGCATCGGGCGCATCGTTCGGATTCCAGGTGGTATCGTAAGCTTCGTTGGAGTATGCGGAATGTGAGGGTGAATGTCCGTCACGGAAAGCGCGAACGCGATAGGTATAGGTTACTCCGGGTTCAAGTGCTGAATCGGTATATCCTGTGTTATTATTACCGACGGTAGCGACTTCCTGGAATATGCCGGTATCTTTCCGTTCGACGGCGAATCCGCTTTCGAACCCGTTTGTATGGCTGGTCCAGTTCAGATGGATTCTGGTACTTGCGGTAGTCTGAGCGTTGAGGTCAGACGGTGCGGGCAGGTAGGGGTAGAAATCGACATAAGTGAGGTTTGAGTAGCTACTGTACCCGTTGGCATTCTGAGCGCGAACGCGGTAGACATATCGTCCGGGTTCGAGTCCTGAGTCCAAGTAGGAGGTAGTATCGGCCGGCAGGGTTGCAATCTGCTGATACTGGTAGTTGTAGTTAACCCGTCTTTCGAGGAGGTATGCATTTTCATTACCTGCGTTGTCGGTCCAAGTGAGTTGGATACTATTGCTACTGTATTCTGATCCTTCCAAGTCGGTCGGTGCTACTGGCGGGTAGAGGTATGTATAGGTTACTGTATCGGTAGCGAGGAACCGGTCGCGTACCTGGCATGTTCCTTCGACGAGCGTGTTGATATCGGGGACATCGACGTAGTTGGTGGTTGAGAACTCGGTATCCCAGACCTTATCGCCATCGTAATCCCAGCGGTAGAGCATCATTCCATCCCACGTGGTTGAGGAATCGGGATCAGAGGCTGTTGCGGTAACGCGGTTACCTGCAAATTCGATATTACTGATAACCGGTGGGTTATTGTATGTACAGAACGCGATATTTCTTGTTGCGTAATCCACATCACCGTTTGAATCGGTCACTTCGAGTCTGATAGTCCGTGACCTGGAGTAATCGACGATATCGGTTCCATTGAGTTGCAGTGACGCGAGAATATTGCGTGTGCATCCGATATAGGCGTATCCGTCTTTTGCGACGGCGTAATTATTACCGATGTATGCAGAAGCTCCGTCGTCGAGTTTTGTATTACTGACGATTTCGATAGCGTTCATATCGGAGGCATCGAAGGTAACGACTTGATTGCTCCATCCAGCGACGAGTATACCATCAATGAGGCAGAAAGCGCCTGGCGAGCCGGAATAGTCATGGTTAACTGCATTGATGATTTCGGGTTGACCGGGATCGATCAGATCGACTGCATAGATCTGGTTTGGGTATCCAGCGACGAGGACATACCGTCCGTCGAAGATCATTTTTCCGCCGTGAATTCCGTCGATATCGATAGCGCTGACGAAGTATGGATTCTGCGGGTCAGCGATATTAAAGACATTGAGGCCGTACTGCCAGGAATCGTTAAGCCAGTAGAAGCTGATGGTAACGGCGAGGTCGCCGCTGATGGCGACGCGGTCGATGATATTACTAGTGGTACCGCGGTAATAGTTTATGTTTGTGATGAGCTGCGGATTCTGTTTATCGGAGATATCGTAGAGGCAGATCCCGTTGTAATCATTTGCGGTGATGAGCAGGTTATCCTGGACGTCCATACCGCGGATGCTGGTACTGCCGTACTTATTGATTCTGCTTGCGAGCGTCACATTTGCGGGGTTACTGACATCGAGTATATCGACGAACTGACTCTGCCTGAGCAGGAGGTAATCACCTGACCCATCGAACCGGACGTTATGTGAGAAGTAGTCGATCCCGGTATAGTTTGCGATGATGGTCGGGGATCCCGGGTTAGAGACGTCATAGAACATAATACCGTTATTGACTTCTGCGACGGTGTAGTAGTATGACGCGGCGACGGTATTACCGGCGATATCCATGCCGTAGAACGAGAGGTTTTCATCCTGGTATCCGGAATACTGGTAGGAAGCGGGGTTTTCGACGAGGTGGTTGAAAGCGAACTGATATTGTTTATTGGTGATATAGTCGGTATCCCAGAAGTTGAAGTCTGATTTCGGGTTGTAGTTGAAGTCCCATCTGAGCGATACATTCTGATTATCTTCGGGGTCGAACGAATCAGCGGCATCGAGTTGAGCGACGAACTGAGAGAACTGTCCGTGCTGGACGGGCACATCGACGTTGAATTTCGCGACGGGTTTCATATTACCGGCGTTAACGGCGATTTCACGGGAGCAGCTTCCTGTGAGGCCGCCGTCATCGAGAACCTGCAGTGCGACGTTGTACTGTCCCTGGCTGGGGTAGGTATGGTTGATGGTATTGTTATAGGAGAAGTCTGTATCCCAGACCCCGTCGCTGGTGAAATCCCATCGGAACTGTAGGTTTGACTTATCTGTTTCGAGGTCGGCAGATTGAGATGCGTTAAGAGTGAAGGTGGTAGTTGTGCTGCCGGTCTCGGGCGAAACTGAGAACGCAGCCATAGGCAGAGCGTTTGTGGTGGTACTATCCGTAACGGAGACATTTGTGGTAGCGGGCGACAGTTCGGTATTACCGGCGGAGTTCACGCCGCGTACCCGGACGGTATAGTTTCCATTGGGCAGATCTGGCAGGTTGATGGAGAACGCTTCTGATCCGGTATCGTAGTTACCATCTGAGGCGGGTATGCTGGTCCATGGTCCAGTTTCGATCTGGTACTGTATATCGGCGATGGTATTGATGGAAGCGTTATTTCTATTGTAAGCGGGGTATGGTATTTCTTCTGAGTAACCTTCGACGGTATAAGGGTCAGCGTCTGTGATAACTGTATCGGTATAGTTATCGCTGACATCGAGTATTCCGTCGCCGTCTGAGTCATACCAGCCGACCTGTCCGCGTGCGTACGGCCCGTAAATATCGCAGCATGTCATAATATCCCGCACGCCTTCTCCGGCGCCGTTGAAGTAGCCGTTTCCGTCGTTATTCTGAGCGTTCGCGTTAACGAAGTACAGGTAACCGACCATTGTGACGGGGTCACCGCCTGAACCGGCGTAGGCATCATGAGCGCCGAAGATATGCATGGATTCATGTCGTAGCACGTAACCATTTCGCCAGTCGCCTGTATAGACGCGTGTACTGGGTCCGCCGAGGTAGGCGTTAGCGCGTCCGCCGCCCCATCGATATTCGACGACGTAAGCCCAGTTAGCGAGGTAGAGGTTTCTCAAATCGTTGCATCGCGTACGTTCGGCGGAGTATCCACCCGGTAGCGGGAGCGGCATACCATTTGCGTCGATTTCCGACACGTAGATGAAAGAGATATCTGCATCGGGTTCGATATCGACCATATAGTCCAATGCTTCGATAACGCGGTTGAAGTGCATATCGACATCAGCTGGAGTCGGCCAGGCGTCGGGGTCAGTTGACGCGTCATTACCATCGACGGTAGCGAAGAAGACATCGACGACGACGGAGCCTGCGAGGTACATACTGGTATCGTAATAACCAGCGCCGATTGTATTACCGTAGATGGGGTCACCGGGTGCGAAGAGTAGAGGCGGTGCGAGCGGGTCGTTTTCGATGAGATTCTGATCCGGCTGTTGTTGTTGGCGTTTTTCGAGAATACGGTCGCGCAATTTCTTTTTGAGGAGTAATTTACCGAGCCCGTGTTCCTCTCGCCATTTTCTGATCATTTCAGCGCGTTTTTTCTTCCAGTGCTGTTGATATTTTTCATTGAGTTCATTTTTTTCGTTTTCGTCGATTTGTGCATCTGGCGGGATCAGCAGATCGTCGATAAGCGGCTGGTGTTCGCCGTCGTTACAGAGCGTATTGATAGTTTCCTGCAAGGATCGTTTTTTTCTGATTATTTCGGAGCGGTTCCACAGGCGAACGGCCTGTCGTGTTTTGAGATCGCGACCGGCGAATCTATTCGGGTTAACGACATTGAAGAGTACATCATCGACGATGTGATTCTGTTTGAGTTGTTGGGCATTTTCGGGGCTGATTCGTATAACGACAACGGCTGGCGGGATAACGTGTCTGACCTTTCCGCCTGCTTCGTCAACGGCTTTTCGTGCTGCGATGAGGTCAGCGAGTGTGGGGTCATTGAGGATAACGAGTGCGTTTTGTTCCTCGTCCTGCGGGGCGGCTTGAGCGTATGTAATTGGTGTTGATAAAAGGAGTAGTGTAAATATAACGATAGTGACGGCATGGTTGAGAAGCTTCATTTCCAACCTCCTTAAAAAGAAAAAGACAGAATATATACCAGAAATACTCCACCCCCTCTAATAGGCAGATGTATTCCTCCCTAGTTCGGAGCACTGTAGCGGTGGTTGGTGTCGGTGTCAACTGTAGAGTGGTAGATTTGTTTGAATTTTTGATGAGGATAGCCGAGGGGTTTCTGATAGCGGATTTCGGGTTGTGGATTCGGGTAGTTTTTTTGATTGGTTTTCATTGAGGGAATGTGCGTAGATCAGTGAGGGTTATTGCGTATTGTGTTGTGTGTTGTGGTTTTACAGGTAGTTAGAGAAGATGCAGTTTGACCAGGTATTTTCAATGTTGTTGATGAGGTATCTCAGTGTATCGCAGAAGTGATCGGGACCGTCTTTGACGGGTGTTTCGTCGTTGGGGTTATTGGGGTTGAAGTGGTAGTTTTTGACGGCGTTGATGAGTTTTGTGCATCGCGGGTGTATGATGATCGACTGGTGTTGGAGTCGACGTCTAATTGCGCTGAGTCCGATTGAGATGGGTTGTCGTTTGTACTTGACGTGGTATCCGTGTTCTTTGAGGATATCGACATCGGTGAGTCCTGTGTGCTGGTTACGTTGCGTTCCGGCGGGGTCGACTGCGATCCAATCTGGCCGGGGCAATTTGTGTGTGGTGGCGTATTGTTCGATCTGTTCGATACATTGAGAGAGTGTGATATCTGTTTGTGCGAGTTCGTGTATGACATAGACGAATGCTTTTTCGTTGTTTCCGACAACGGCCGCCCACAGCATGACATTCGGCGATCGCAGTCCGAAGTCCATTGCAGCGAGCATTCGGTAGTGGTTGAAGTCGATATCGAATTGTCTTACGTGTATTTCGTGTTTGAAGTTGGGGTATACGGCGTGTGTCTGCCTGGGCGAGGAGCAGATCATTTCAGCGAGGAATGTCTGCGGATCTGTCCGGTGGTATTGGTTGATGACATCGTTAACGGGAATGAACCCTTTCGCGAATTTAGCACGTCCGAGGCAGAACTGATGAAGTGGGCAGTTATTGCAGGGTCTTTCGTCCGGGCAGGTCTGCATGACATCGAGCGCGTTCCACTTGAATATTGCGGGTATATTGATTCTGCGAGATCGTCTATTGTTATTGTCTGTATTTTCGCACAACCTGGTCAGTGGTTCATGATCGTCGATTTTGTGTGGGATGGATGTGAGTTTTGACATGATACCGGTGTATTTGTGCATTGTGGAGAGCGCATCGATCGCCCCATTGACGTAATAATCGCCGAGCTGCTGCGAGACTGTGACGAGTTGAGCGGCCTGCCAGATATCAGGCTGGAACTCATCGACTTCGTCGCATCGCAGTTTATGAACGCGAGCACCGCGTACGGCGGTGTGAGATTGTGCGAGTATTTCAACTTCGCTATTGTTTACGAGCGTGAATTTCTGTCTGGTGGGTGGTTGTTCGAGGAGTGTAGCGACCTGGTTTTGTGAGAAGATATCGAGGAGGTGTTCGTACATCCTTGACGACTGCTGGAAAGATCCCCCGAGGATTTTGATACGGATACCGGGTTTGAAGATGAGGTCGAGTGCCGTTGCGACGGCACCGAGCCGAGTTTTTCCTGCTCCTCGAGCCGCCCAGACGACGGCATCTGTTGTGATGCGTGAATCTGGAACGTCGCATCTGCCGCCTGGGCATCGGCCTTCGAAGAATGTGTGCAGGATGTAGTTGAAAGGCGGGGTGTTTCCGGGAGTGATTGCGGTTGTGGGGACATTGGTTTTGAGGTATGTGGTGATGAAGGAGTGCAATTGTTCGGGGTCGGCAGGTCTGTCTTGCAGGATTGTTCCATGAAATTGATCAGATCGATCAGGTGGATTCTGTAGTCTGTGCATGGGTTATTTTCTTTATGTTTGCGGTAGAATCGGACGACTGTCTGATAGAGTATATCTCTGAGGTCGTTCATGTATTGATCGAGGTTGAATTCCTGCTGGGCGTCGTTGTGTTTTTGTGATTTTGTCGATTTACCTGTTGACGTTTTTGTTTGTGTGAGTTTGAATCGCAGGATTTCCGCAGATGCACGGCGTTTCTGTTCGACGGTGGAATTTTTATCGCCGACCTGTTGGAGCAGTACGGTGATTGCTGATCCCTGGTATTTTGCTGCGAGCAGTTCGGCCTGTTTGCGGTATACGTTGATGAATGCATCGATGCGTTTTTGTGTGAGTTCTTCGGCCTGCCAGTCGAGTAGATCGAGCAGGTCGATATCGTGTTCTTCTGCGAATTCGTGTGGGTGGTAGTTACCTTCCCGGATGAGTGCGAAGATTTTGTTTTGCAGTTTTTTTGTGATCATGGTGCGGCCTTTTTGTGTGGGTTGTTTGTCAGTTCGTTATGTGTGATCGGGTTGTGGTGGTTTGTGTGTATTGTCGGCAATGAAGCAATGAACGAGTTGATCAGGTAGGTGGGTTGGGGTTGTGTGGTTTGGTGGTATCGGGAGTGGTATCGGGCGTGGTATCGGGATTCCGACACGGATGTGCCGGGCCTATGGTGAGTGTGAGTAGTGCTTTTTCCCGTGTCGGGCCGACTTGTCGGAGTTTAGCTTCGAGTTGTTTTTTCTGTTGTGGGTAGAGGAAGAAGTGAACTGAAACGGGAAGCTCATCGCGATCGGGCGGCGGGGCGATAATGATGGCATTATTTTTGAGTTCGAGCAGTTTTTCTATCTGGTATTTTGATTCGGGAAGGATATTTTCGAGGTTCTTGATTGCGTCGTGGTTCTTACTGATTTCGTTAACGAGTTCGGCTCGTTTATGGATATCATCGCGACCGCGAAGCTGGTTGATTGTAGCGAGCAGTACGCGTGTCTGCTGGTCGGAGATCTTCCAGACGATGCAGTTTGCGTGTGCGTATTGGAGGCGTTCAAGTGCGAGCAGTCTATGGTGGCCGTCGATGATCTGGTAGCGATGGTCCTCGATAGGCCGTACGATGATCGGCGGATAGAGTCCGGTTTGTCGGATATGGTATGTGAGTTTATGGAGTGTTTGTTTATCCATGATATTGGTGTTGAGTGGATGTGGCAGGATTCGGGAGAGGTGAATCGAGTGGTTTTGGAATTGGGAGGTATTCATTTGTGTTTTTGTCCTTTGAGTTCGGGTAATGGGGGTGGTGTGATTGCGGGTTTCGGATTTATTATCATGGGGGGTTGGATTTGAGGTAGTAGATTGGGGGTGTGGTGGTGTGTATTTTTGCGAGAGAGAGAGTTTGTGTGAGTGATTGTGTGGTGGTGGTGGTGGTGGTGGTGGTGGTGGTATTTGATCGGATGTATTTGAGTCGGCCGGTGTTTTTGAGCCATTGCTGGAGGTTATCACTACAGCGCTATCAAGGTCCCCTGGTGCGCTTCAGTCGTGACCTGATCG
>CAYRND010000149.1:0-8740 GCA_964425365.1 uncultured Phycisphaeraceae bacterium | reverse complement strand
CAGATGTAAGCGTCTTTATATTATAGGCTTACAGCTTAAGTTCATGCCATTCACCTATGCCCTGCATCCGGCAACAAAAACAGGCCGCCTCGCGCCGGTTTTTCACACGAGTGCAAAGCGGTGAGATTTTGATAAACTTCACAGGTTCTCTGGTATTACGGATTTTATTTTTGTATTACAACAGAAAAGGGACGAACCATGAAAGTGAAAACATCTTTGTATTGCCTCGCTCTGATCCTGACACTGTCGACTTCGGCCGCTCTCGCCGGTGACCCGGGGACAACCAGCGGCACTGGAGAAGCTGACAGCCAGGAGATCATCGATATCCTGGAATGGGATCGGGCAACCGGCAACTGGTGGGGCCATCGTACTGACCTCGAAGAAATGGGGATCACCTTCGAGTCCTCCATCATCATGGACTGGTCGAAGGGCCTGGCAGGCGGTGTGGATACCGAGGGCTCGGCGTTCCATCACCTGTTCGATGCGAATCTGACCTTCGAGACCGAACCGCTGTTTGAATGGGAAGGCGGTACGTTCTTCATTGACTTCTATAACCACAGCGGCGAGAACTTCTCCAACGACATCGCAGGCGATTCACAGGGCTACAGCAATATCGACGCCGACGGACGAACGCAGATCGCCGAGCTGTGGTACGAGCAACTGCTGTTCGATGATATGCTGCGTATCAAGTTCGGTAAGATCGAAGCGAACAGCGAGTTCAACTACGCCGATAACGGCGGCGAGTTTCTGAACTCGTCCGCCGGCTGCACACCGACGATCCATGTCTTTCCCACGTATCCCGACCCGGCGACGGGGCTGGTTGTTTTCGGATATCCGGTCGACTGGTTCTACGGCGGTTTCGGGTGGTTCGACGGCTCGATCAATGAAGGGATCAACACGGGTAGTCGCGGGCCGGCGTCGTTTTTCGGTGACCCGGCCGATTATTTCCTCATCGGTGAAGCGGGCGTCACGTGGGAATGCGGCGGGACGGGTCTGACCGGCCGGTTCGCCGCCGGGGCCTGGGGACATACCGGAACGTTCACCAAGTTCGACGGCAGCGAAACTGACGGAACTGAAGGATTCTATCTGGTACTCGATCAGTCGCTCTGGCTGGAGAACCCCGATGATGAAGACGATGAACAAGGAGTATACGGGTTCCTGATGTACGGTTATACGGACGAGGATATCAGTGAGATCGAACATCACATAGAAGGCGGCGTGACGTGGACGGGCTTGATTCCCACACGTGATGACGATGCGATCGGCCTGCTGGCTTCGTTTGTCGAGTTCAGCGATGAGACCGGAGCGGGATTCACCGAGGAGCATGAAGTGGTGATCGAAACGTTCTACAAGGTTCAGTTGACACCCTATGCGAGTGTGAAGCCGGACCTGCAGTGGATCGGAAATCCGGGCGGCGGCGGTAATGATGACGCCGTGGTCGCAACGATACGGACGGAAGTAGTGTTCTGACAACGAGTAAATAAAGATGGGCTGAAGCCTGTCCTACGCAAATCAGGGAGCTATAACAATGACGTGTTCAAAAAGACTGGCAACTGTACTGACTACCTGTATGGTGATGCTGTTCACCGTAAACTTCGCAGGTGCAGAGGAAACGGCACATGAATTCGACGCGGCGAAGTTTGATAAGATCGCCAAGAAGGCTGTTGGTGCGATCATTTCAGGCAACGTCGACGCCGATGCCATGCTCGGCGACATGGAAGAACTGCTTGAGCTGGGTGTGAGCGGCTGCGAAGAACACATGAACGAGCCGGAAACGCCCGAAGTCGAGAAGAAACTGATGCAACTGGCGATCGACAACGCCGATGAGATGACCTCGATGTCGCTGGCTGACATTGAAGCCCAATGGCACGAAGGCGGCGCTGCCAAGGATGCGGGGATCGACATCGAGCAGTTCGATCACTTTGACGAGGTGATGTGCCATTACGACGGCGTGGTTCATCCGGCGACCTGCATCATCTGCCTGAAGGAGTACAAGAAAAGTAAAAACGACGAACTACTCACCCAGATTCAGGCCGAGCTCGAGGAAGTTCGGGAACATATGAAGCATTTGAAATAATGCGCATGAACAATGCGATGGGAATTAACTCGAAATCGTAGACAGTCGTTGTGTTGGGGTGAATTGCGTGACGAATGGCCACAGGGGAACTGCCATGAAATTGACAATCGGTCGAAAACTGACAAGCGCGTTTCTGGTACTGGCGGCGATCGTGTTTATCGCAGGCCTGATCGGGAGCATGATGGTACAGCAGGTGGCGGGTACGGGCGAGGAGATTCTCCGTGAAAAAGTGCCGCTAGCGGACGTGTCGATGGAGGCGATCATCGCCGCTCAGGACGGGATTATCGCTTGCCGGGAGTATATGCAGGCCCATGACAACCTGGACGAAATCGAAGCGAGGATTCACGAGTCGATTGAAGACTTCGATATGTTCATGGCCATGGTAAGGTACGGGACGGAGTCGGAAGCGTTTAAGAACAGCCCGGCGGGTGAAATGTACGTGAAGGACGGCATTGACCTTGTTGTCTACCCGGGCAACGCGAAAATGCAGGCGATCGTGGAAGAGGCGGACGCCACTCATCTCGTATTCGAGAAAAAGGCGTTTGAACTGATTGACGCTCACAATCACCGCATGGGTTACCATTCTCAAATAGACGGCAAGACGTACAATCTGTTTGAAGTATTCGCGATAGCCGACGTCATGCACCGCCGGTGGGTGGAGCAGCTCGAGAACGCGGTCGAGTATGAGATCGAGTTCACCGGCCAGCTCGATCCGGCCCAATGCTGGTACGGCAGGTGGCGTAACAGTTACCAGACCGATGACCAGGCACTGCTGGCTTTACTCGATGAATTCGAGGATACCCACCGCAACGTCCACGAAGTCGGCCGTGAGGTGGTGAATGCCCCTGCAGACCAGAAAGCCTCGATGCTGAGCCGGGGCATACGGTATACCACCAAGGCGAAGCAGCAGTTCGAGAAGTTGCAGGATTATGCCGGTCAGAAGCTCACCGAACTGGAAGAGCATGAGAATGCCTGTATCGATGCCATGCTGGTTGCCGCCGACGAGATGTTTGACAAGCTGGAATCGCTGGAAGCACTGGCCGGTGAAGAGATGGACCACGCCCGGGCCGAGGCTCAGTCGGCGAAGCACACGGCCATGATGACGCTGTACGCCCTGATCGCCGTTGCACTGGCCATCGCCGTGGTGCTTGGTATCGTCATTACGCGATCGATCACCCGGCCGATCTATGACGGCGTTGCTTTTGCCCAGCGGATCGCCCAGGGTGATCTGACCCAGTCGCTCGATCTGAAGAAGATTTCACGCGATGAAATCGGTGACCTGGGCAGGGCGCTCAATGACATGTCGACGTCCCTGCAGGACCTGATCGGCCAGGTGAACGGTTCGGCACAGGAAGTCGCCGGCGGCGCCACTGAAATCGCGGCATCGAGCGAAGAAATGGCCCAGGGGATGATCGAGCAGAACAATCAGATCACGCAGATATCATCGGCGATAGAAGAAATGAGTGCCTCGATTGTCGAGGTAGCTCGCAAGTCGGCGGACGCAGCGGGCAGCGCCCGCGAGTCCGGCGAGGTCGCCGGCAAAGGCGGCGAGGTGGTCAAGCAGACCATCTCGGGTATGAACGACATCAACGACGCGGTAACCGCCAGCGCCACGAGCGTGCAGGAACTGGGCAAACGCGGCGAGCAGATCGGACAGGTGATCGAGGTGATCAACGATATCGCCGATCAGACGAACCTGCTGGCACTGAACGCGGCAATCGAAGCGGCTCGGGCAGGTGAGCACGGCCGGGGATTCGCTGTGGTCGCTGATGAAGTGCGTAAGCTGGCCGATCGTACGACCAAAGCCACGGAAGAAGTCAGTGAATCGATCAAAGCGATTCAGAGTGAGACCACCCAGGCGGTCGACCGCATGAACAGCGGCACCGAGCAGGTGAGAAAAGGCGTCGAGCTGGCGACGGAAGCGGGTCACAGCCTCGAGGAAATCGTGACCAAGGCACAGGCGGTGGCTGACCTTGTACAGTCGATCGCCGCCGCCGCAGAAGAGCAGTCCGCGGCCAGTGAGCAGATCAGCCGTAACGTCGAGTCGATCTCATCGGTCGCCGGTCAGGCAACGGAAGGCGCCAACCAGTCCGCCGGCGCGGCGATGCAACTGAGTACGAAGGCTGAGGAACTGCAGCGGATTGTCTCGCGGTTCAAACTCGCAAGATAAGGACCGACAAGCCGCCTGGTTCAAAAATGATTAAATAACATCGGGTATGGAAATCCACTCTCCTTTACTCAAGCGGGGCTGAAACAGCCTCGAATCACCCGAAAGCAGCCTTTTCAATTCCACCCCCGGAAAGGCTGCTTTTTATTTCATGACTCGGCCGAGGGTAATTTGGGATTGAGGATTCCAGATTTGCAGACCGTTTCCAATCGGTTGCCATTATCGCCTGTTCAGTTAAAATACGGCGTCCCGGCCGCGTGCCCGAGTGGACCAAGGGAGCGGATTGCAAATCCGTTGGCGTAAGCCATCGTGGGTTCGAATCCCACCGCGGCCTTTTCGATTTCGTCATAATCCCATTTGTCCGGGTATAAAACGGCTGTCCGGCAACGGAGCCGCACGGACCTGACTGGCAGCCCGGAAATTCCTTTTTATTTTTTTCTGCAAACTGTTACCGCTTATCGGGTTCTGATCACGACGCCGGTAACGACGCAAAAGGGCTGGCACCTCAAATTATTGCAAAACCACAAGATATAACCTTGCCTATCCCCCCCACCCACTACCGCAGTCACGTGCTGATATGAATCTGGTGTTTCATGGTGATCCAGTATGGTCTGGCGAGGGTTTATTTTGTCTATTTAACTCAGAACAATCCGTCCATTGCGGGCGGACCTGCCCCGCCGGCCGCCCTGGCCCCAGGGCGGCAACAGGCAATGTGAAATAACAGCACGGCGGAAAGACGAGACGGTCCCGGATGGGAATGTGATGAAAGGGATCGGCCATGCAGAACATTCCAACCAACAGATTGGTCCGAGCCGCAATTGAACTGGCCGCGAGAAGAGCGTGCAGGGTCCTTCGCAGCAGCTACAACCGGTCGCCGGCGGTTCAGAACGATCGGTATGGCACGGTCGAGTCGCTCGAGCCGAGGCTCATGATGAGCGCCGACCCCGCTGGACTGGCACACTGGTCGGCCGACCAGGGCGGGAACGATCACTACTACGAAGTCGTCGTACGTGAAAACGGTATCTCATGGACCGACGCCAAGGCCGAGGCGGAAGCCCAGGGCGGGTATCTCGCCACCATCACCTCCCAGGATGAAAACAACTTCGTGTATGACCTTGTCGATGACCCGTCGTACTGGAACGTGCTGCCGGTATACGGGACGTACAGCCTCGGCCCGTGGATCGGCGGATTCCGGCCGGAAGACGCCGGCCCGGATGTGAACGAAGGCTGGCAGTGGGTCACCGGAGAGGACTGGAGCTACGAGAACTGGACCAACCTCGAACCGGACCACCTCGACGAACAGTACGTACACTTCACCGGTCGCGGCAGTATCACCGACGATCAGTGGGCCAACTGGGTCAGTGATCACGGGATGTACCCGGTGGTCAGCTACGTGATCGAATACAACCCCGAGGCAGTCAACCAGGCGCCTCAGTTCGATACCTTACCCGCTGAAACAACCGTCAAACAAGGCGATGCTTTTCATTACGATATCCAGGCAAGTGATCCGAACGGGGACGGTCTCAGCTTCACAGCGGTCAATATGCCGTCATGGCTGACTCTGACGGACAACGGCGACGGCACCGCCGCACTACACGGCACGCCGGGGGTCATGGACATGACCGGCCTGCAGAACGTCACCCTGCGAGTGAGTGATGGTACGGCAACAACGGACCAGTCATTCGATATCAACGTCCTCGCCAACCAGCCGCCGGTGATCACCACCACCCCGCCGGCGTCCGTGGTGCAGGGGTATGAATACCTCTATCACATTGAAGCGAATGATCCGGACGGCGAGCCGGTCAGCTACTTCATCGGCGACCTGCCCGAGTGGCTCACCTTTACCGATCACGGCGACGGTTCGGCTACACTTCAGGGTACGCCCGGCCTTGAAGATACACTGACCAGCTATATACAGATTTTCGCCACCGACGGTATGGAATTCAGTCAGCAATCATATCTGCTCGATATTCTGCCAAACAGCGCGCCTGGCATTCTGAGCCAGCCGGTGACTCAAACGCAGTACGGCGACATGTACGAATATCTCGTTCAGGCCACCGATACCGAAGGCGATCCGATGAACTTCACGATTGAAGGTGACCTGCCCGACTGGCTGACGTTTACTGACAACGGGGACGGCACGGCCCTGTTGCACGGCACGCCGGACGCCGCGGACGCCGGATCGAGCTTCGCCGTGACGATCCACGTGCTGGATCACCTGGGATCAGTGGCGTCGCAGTCGTTCGATCTGCATGTGAATAATCTTATGCCGGTCATCACCGCCGGTCCGGATACCAGCGCCGTGGAAGATGCCGCGTACAACAGTACCATCATGGCATCCGATCCCGAATCGCAGCCGCTGACATACGAATGTACCGACCTGCCTGACTGGCTGGATATGACGGACAACGGCGACGGCACGGCGACGCTGACCGGCACGCCGGGCGAAGCCGATGTCGGCGAACATACATTCACGCTTCGCGTTCATGACGCCGATAACGTTGTCGAACAGAGCTATACCATCACCGTCGCCGCCTTGCCCAATACCGCACCGGAAATCACATCGACCCCGGTGACTGTAGCCAACGCGGGGGGTGTTTACAGCTATACCGTTCAAGCGGCTGATATCGATCAGGATGCCTTGAGCTTCTCGAACAACACTCTGCCGGACTGGCTTACGCTGATCGACAACGGCGACGGCACGGCCGAGCTGGTCGGCACACCCGATCATGACGATGCAGGTACCCATGAAGTGGTCATCGAAGTAACCGACGGTGAAGTCGTGGTGCAACACCAGTTCATCATCGACGTCAGCGCCGTCAGTGAAGTGGGCCGGATCAGCGGCGTGGTCTGGCATGACATGAACGCCGACGGCGTCATCGACGATGACGAAGAACGACTCGCCGGCTGGACGGTCTATGAAGACGCGAACGGCAACCAGCAGTTCGACGACGGTGAGCTGCACGTGATGACCGACCAGAACGGTAATTACCTGCTTACGGAACTGGCGCCGGGCGAGCATGACATTCGCGTACAGCTTGAAAACGGCGGATCACTTGACGATTACATGATCCGCTGCAACTGGCGAAGTACACTGCTGCCGTTCGGCGAACATGAAGATGTCCGGATCACGCAGATCGACGATGACAGTTACGTCGTCGGATTCGAAGACTGGACGGATGCGGACTTTGACGACCTGATCGTCCAACTGGACTACAGTGAAGACGGCCAGATCAACATGACCATTCTTGAACGTAACGCCGCGGGCACGTTCGACCTGGTCGATACAAACGGCAATCTGCTGAACAAGGGCCTCGGCCAGTGGAACAAGACGCCCGTGGGCAGTGTAATCGAGCTGGTCAGCGGCTGGACGTTCTCAACTTCGAACGCAGGCGGCTACCAGCTTGTCTTTGAGTCGGGTATGATCGTTGAGAACGCCGACTTCGGCGTCTATCACGCTTCGCCTGAACCTGAATACGATCCCGATTTCGACCTTCTCGGCGACCTTGACGATTACATGATCCGCTGCAACTGGCGTAATACCTTCCTGCCGCTGGCGGAAGCGAGCAAGGTGCAGCGAACGGATATCGACGACTCCAGTTACCTGCTGGGCTTCGAGGACTGGATCGATCGCGACTATAACGACCTGGTACTCAAGGTGGAACATACCGACAGCGGCGTAACGATGGTCACAGTCGTCGATCGCAATGCGGCGGGTACATTCGACCTGGTCGATGCCCACACCGGCAAGAAACTCTTCCATGGCCTGGGCCAGCAACATCGCACACCACTCGGTACTACATTCCGCATCGGTCAGGAACAGGTACATGACGATGTCGATCAAGGCCATGACAATAACGGCTGGCAGCATCGGCTGCAGATCAGTATCGCCAGGATGGCCAGAACAATGAGCGAGCTGGAAGATGTCAACAGTGAAGACAATGATGACACCCTGCCGCTCGATGACGCTGATCTGACAGATCACGACGGGGACGATGTCGTCATTGATATTGTCGATGACGACACCGATATCGATACCGCCATGAATACGGATCAGCCGGTGCAGGATGATACACTCACCGTTGAATTGACAGCCGATCACGATGAAGGCGGAAGCCCGGTCAGTCTCGGATTCGCCGCTCGCGGCCCGCGCACGCTGCCGCCGATCTTCAACTGGATCCGCAAGGCCGCTGTGAAAATGGCCGCTCATCATGCCCATGAACTGGCCGACAAACTCGACGATTCGTTCAATGCGCTGTCCGATAAACTGGACAGTCGCATGAATGCGGCCGACATTACAATCAAAAACGACCCGTTCGATGTAAGTATCGACCGGGATATGGACGATACAGAGCATGATGATATTTTCAATATGTGATCCTTAAACTGATGGTGATATGGTGTTGGGTGAGTGGGGATGCGGTTTATTCCGCGTCCCCACGTTTTTTATTGTCCCTGCGATGGGTTTAAAACCCTCGCCTTCAGGCGAATCCTTT
>CAYRND010000148.1:0-8771 GCA_964425365.1 uncultured Phycisphaeraceae bacterium | reverse complement strand
AATAGCATACCTAACAAATGCCGGTGGCGCTACAAGGTTGATTAATATGCTCTAGTTCCTGTGATTTTTACCACCGTGTCGTCTTCAAAATAAAGTGATTGCAGGCAAGTTGGTTTTGTGTTTGTGTGGGTTTTGAGAATAGTACGGCACTTTATCATGTGAAGCCCGATTGCTATGATGGTCATTCTTCAAGCCGGTGTCCGTGGGAGAAAGCAAGAATCAATCAAGCTTGAAGCCGTGATTTGTTGATGATTCCGGGGTTTTCATACAGGATGTGATTCAGGATAAATATTTTGTTATTCTATAGTTAACTTGTAGGCATGCCTCAGGGGACCATGTGATCATGCGTTGCGTGCTCAGATATTGCATGTGGATGGCTCTTTTATCAGCATTGACCGGGTGTCATGCGGGCCTGTTCTTCCAGGAAGCCGAGGACCCGGCCGTTCAAGCTATTCAGGAGAAAATCGAACGCCGACTGGCCGGCCAGCGGGAATCGCTAGAACCCGGACAGACCTGGCAGGAACATATCGAGTCGGATTATCAGGACAGTGACTCGATCGAGGTCGACCGGAACCAGGTCATTTCCGATTCACGACAGGTGGAGGCGGTGAAATGGCTGCGTGACGGTCAGCCGCTGTCATTGGCGGACTGCCTGATCTTCGGGCTGAACTTCAATGACAGTATCCAGGCGAAACGTGCGGAGATACACGCGCTGGGCGGCCAGCGGCTCGTCGTCAAGTCGCGATTCCTGCCGGAACTGAGCTATACGCTTGACCATCAGTGGAAACAGCGAGCCGAAACCACGACGGACCAGGCGTTTCTACTCAACCAGACACTCTTCGAATTCGGCCGGGAAAACGCCCAGGATATCCAGTTGCGCGCCGATGAACGTAGCGCTTTATTCAGTTACGAATCGACCGTCAGCAATGTCCTGTCCGATATCCGACGGGTGTATTTCACCGTGATACTCCGTCGGCATCAGCTTCAGGTGCGCCAGGAATCGCTGGCGAGTTTCCAACAGCGATATGAAGAAATCCGGCGTCTGGAGCAGGCTCGAAAAGCGACGGAGATCGATGTGCTTACCCGACGGCTCAACGTCCTGAACGAGCAACAGAGTATCAATTCACTTCTTAAAGAAATTCTCAGGCTCAAAAGCGAGCTCCTTCTATTGATCGGACTGCCGGTGGGTAGAACCGATATCACACTGGCAGGCGATCTGGAGGATTATGCGTTCAATATTGACGAGGGCGAGGCCGTATCAATCAGCCTGCGGCGAAGCACCTCGATCGCGCAGGCACGCGCCCTGGTCTATGAACAGGCGAGGTTGGCACATCGTATTGCATGGGAAGGCGCCCCGGACGTTGATTTCAGGGCTGGCTGGAAAGGCAACGACGCTGCCGCTGGCAGCAGGCTGTCCAGCAGTAGCGGCCTGTACAGCTTCGATGCCTTCGGCGAAGGGCATATCGACCCGCCCTCGAGCGGTTTTGATTCCCAGGACGGTGTGATGGACACCGACGAAGAGGGCTGGTTTATTTCACTCGATCTCGATCTGCCGCTCTTTGATGGCCTGGAGACCCGCGGCAAGGTGATGCGCGAAATGGCGAGACTCGAAAAACGCCGGCACGAGCTTCGCAATGCGATCGACGCCACCGAATTGAACGTCCGACGTGCTTACCAGACCATGCTGGAAGAGAAGGAGCGCCTGATGATCTCACAGGAAACCGTCGAGATATCGCGACAGCGATTCAAAATCCAGGAACGTCTCAATGAGATCGGCGAAGTGAAGACCGATGAACTCGAAACGTTCCGTAACCGGTTCTTTTCCGATCAGGACAGTTATTTCAACCAGCAGATCAATCTGATCAACGCGCAGGAACAGTTGCGGTTGAATATGCGGTATTTTGAACCCATCAGATCCAGCCCGGAAGAAGTCGAGTTGTCATCATGAAAGTTTTCATTCTACCCGTTTTTCTGTCGGTAGCCGTGTGGCTGTCGTTCACTGGTGCGTCGAAGGCACAGGATCAGGAATTGCCTGACGAGGACGTCACCCGCCTGACACAGGAACAGCGCCGAAACCGCCTTGAAGCTCAGAAAGCGAGGCTCAAGCTGGATAGCGCCCGAACCGCCATGGAAGAAGCGAAGGTCGATTACGAAGAAGCACTTCAGCTTTATCAAGAACGTATTTACGACAGCGTGCGGCTGAGCAAGGCGAAACAGAACCTCGATAAAATGACGCTGGAATACGAAGAAGCCATCATCGAACTGCAGAAAGTCCGTTTGAACTCCCTGGGCAACGCTACATTGATCACCGTCGTCGACGCGATCAAGTACCGCGGGGAAGATAATGAGATCATGGTCTCGGTCCGGCTCAAAAATGACGGTGACGTCGAAAAGGCCCGGCTCGCGATGGGCGCAGATTCAGGATTGTCCGACGAAGACCTCATGGCTTTGCTCGACCTGGATAACCTGGTGGTGAGTATCGTCGATTCGTCACGCGTGATCATCGGCGACCCGTACCAGCAGATCATCAGCAAACTGAAACACGGCGAAGAGAAGTCGCTCGAGTACCGACTGCTCAAGAAGGACGTCGATTCGGTGACGGTCGATATCCAGTACCTCGGCGATCAGAGCAAGCAGTATACGGTATTCCTGAAAAAGGAGGCCTCGCAGGACCTGCCGACCATCAGTTCGACCCAGTATGCCCAGCAGGGCCAGCTCGGCAGTGAAGTTCGGTTCGATCTGACGCTCGAGAGACTGACCAAGAGTGAGCAGAGCTTCGCCCCGCGAGTATTGAACCTGCCGCCGGCGTTCAATTACAGTTTCCGAGATCCCAACAGCGACGCCCGGATCACCCAGTTGCGATTTACCGAGGAGGTATCCAAGCAGACGCTCTATTTCGAGGTGCTGCTGCCCGAGAAGCTCGATCAGGAGTTTATCGACAAGAACATCGAGTTTTTCATTATTGTCACCCGTCCGGACGAATTGCACGCGGTCAGCGAACTGCGCCAGAAATACGGTGAGAAACCGATACCCGCCGAGGAGATCGCCGCACTCAAGGGGAATCGCGTACGCCTGATTCTGATTCCCAAGGGCGTGGGCAAACTCGAGATTCTCGTGGCCAACCTGTTCAAGGAAGTGAAGCAGGGCGAGGATATCAGCTTCAAATTCACTATCATGAACTCGGGGACTATGGCGGTCCGCAAGGTGATGCCCGAACTCGATCTGCCGCTCGAGTGGGAAGCCAATATGGAGCCGCGTGAAGCCGATGTCATCGAGCCGGATGAAAAAGTGGTTTTCCGCGTGGATGTCATGCCACTCGAAGAGGTCGGCGAGTATCCGATCAGGATCATGTCCAAGGGCCATACCGGTATCGAGACGGTCGAAGCGAAGGATAAGGATTTCACCATCCGGATCGCCGCGAAGCGAAACCTCACGGGAACGATCGTGCTCGTCATGGTGCTCGTCGGATTGGTCCTGATTGTTTCCATTGCGAGTATCAAAATAGCCAGGAGGTAACAGTGCTGCAGATCGATGGTTTGCGTAAGGTATACGATGACGGCACGGTCGGTGTCGACGGTCTGGACCTGTCCATCGCCCCGGGCGAGATATTCGTTCTGCTCGGCGCCAACGGGGCCGGTAAGACCTCGACGATCATGATGATCCTCGGGTTCACCGAACCGACCGAGGGCGACGTGAAGATCAACGGAATCGATATCCAGAAAGACCCGCTGGCGGCCAAGCAGCATGTCGCCTACGTTTCCGAGAACGTCATGCTGTACGGCAACTTCACCGCGCGTCAGAACCTCGAGTTCTTCACCCGGCTGGGCGGACGGAAGGACCTGCATGATGAGGACCTCAGAAAGGCGATCGCACACGTGGGGATATCGGAAAATGCACTCTACCGCCGGGTCAGCGGTTTCTCCAAGGGCATGCGCCAGCGGCTGGGCATTGCCATTGCCATTCTGAAAAACGCCGGCCTGATCGTTATGGATGAACCGACCAGTGGGCTGGACCCGAAAGGCGCGACCGAGTTTCTCAACCTCGTTCGGCAGCTCAAGACGGAAAACCGTGCCGTTCTCATGTCCAGCCACGATATCTTTCGCGCTAAGGCGATTGCCGATCGTGTCGGTATCATGCGACGCGGCCAAATCATCGAGATTATCGAACGCGAGCGGCTGGACTACGTCGATCTCGAACAGATTTACCTCGAGACCATGGAAGGCGAAAAGGCAGGCGCCACAAGCGTGGAGGTGGGGCCGTGATCCTGACACTGCTTAAAAAAGAGATCATCTCGCACGTACTGTCACTGCGCTTTCTCGTCGTATTCCTCTTGCTCATGCTGCTCGTGTTCGCGGCGTTTTTCTTCTCGGGCAGCCAGTACCGCTGGCACCGCGAGCTGCAACTGGCACTCGAACGCGATTACGACCAGCGGCTGGATAAACTCATGGCCGAACAGGAGGGTTGGGACCTGCACCACCGGCTGTTCAGGTCGGAAGGACGCTCGCATGTGGTCAAAATGCCGGAACTGTCGGCTGTGGCGGTGGGGCTGTCGTTGATGTACCCCGCAGGTGTGTCGGTCACGACCAATGAATTTCATAACGAATCCCGGCAGGAATATTACAACCCGCTGCTCGGGCTCTTCCAGACCCTCGATTACGTCTACGCTGTGCAGGTGCTTGTTTCACTGATGGCCATGCTGCTGGTGTTCGATATGATCTGCGGCGAGAAAGAGACGGGTACCCTGCGACTCATGCTGTCCTATCCCATACCCCGTTACGAGGTACTGGTCAGCAAATGGTTCGGCGGGCTGCTGATTCTCGTGCTGCCACTGATGATCGCAGCATTCGGCGGTGTGGTGTACCTGTGGGCGACGGGATTGCTTTCTCTCGAAAGCGAGCATCTGCAGCGGCTGGCCGTGCTCGGGCTGGTTTCTGTGCTGTATGTCTCGGTGTTCTTTACCGTCGGGCTTTTCTTTTCCACCATGACGCATCGCTCGGCGACGTCACTGCTGCTGTCTCTGGCCGCGTGGGTGGCGCTCACGCTGGTGATTCCGAACCTCGCCTCCGTGGCGGCGAGGGTGATTGCCCCGACGCCCACCCCGGAGAAGATCATGGCCGAAAAACGGGCCATCGATCGCGAAATCGATCTACGGGAGGAGCGCCTGCAACTGATTACGGGTAGCCTGTCGTACGGCGAAACGACGCAGCGAGAACGCGAAAAACTCGAGCAGGAAGGCGAAATGCGAAAACGCAAGTGGGACAGCTTTTATCATGAAGCGATCAAACGACAGATCAGTTGGGCGCAGAACCTCGGCCGGGTCTCGCCGGCGGCGGTCTGGGTCTATGCATCCACCGAAATGATGCAGACCGGCCTGCAGGACTATCGGAAATATCGCGATAGCAGGAGCCGGCTACAGAAGCAGCTCGCTGACGTCGCCGAACGCTCGGCTAACGCACTCAGACGCGATAATCCGTTCGACTACCGGCAGGAACTGCCGGCGCTCAAACAGTCGCGGTCTGATCTGAGTGTCAGCATGGACGCCGCACTCAACGATATTCTGATCCTGATCATACTGAACGTCCTGTTTTTCATGATGTCGTTCGCCGCATTCCTCAGGTATGACGTCAAGTAAGCCGGAAGGATCATCCATCGCTATGTTCACCGTTATTCTGCATAAAGAAATCATGGACCATATCCTCAGCCTGCGGTTCGCGGTGACCTGCCTGCTGTGTTTCTTTGTCATGCTGGCGAGTTTCACCGTACGGTCTCTCGAATACGAGCAGGTGCTCGATGATTACAACCGCGCTGAGGCTATCGAATGGAACCGGCTCGATCGGTTGGAGAATACGTGGCATCTGTTCAATCCGATTACCGTTCACCGGTCACCGAATCCGCTGAAAATTCTCGTTCGCGGCTGCGACGATCAGTACGGCGGTACGATCCGGCTCGAAGCATTTCATCCCATCGCTTTCGCCCATGCCGAAATGACAAATCCCACCGTGCTGCTTTTCCCCACCAGTGACCTGGTTATCTTTGTCGGGGTCATCATGTCGCTTGTGGCGATCGTCTTCGGCTATGACGCCGTCTGCGGCGAGAAGCAGCAGGGGACGCTGCGACTGATGCTCTCCTATCCCGTGCCGCGAGATGTCATACTGCTCGCGAAATGGCTCGGTGGATACGTGACGATGATCATTCCCTTTCTCTTTTCAATCGTTGGGATGGTCATTATTCTGCTGCTCCGTAAAACAGTGAGTTTTTCCGATGACCAGTGGTTGAAGCTGGCTGGGATTCTCATCTTGTCGCTGTTGTACCTGGCCGCCGTCTATTCGGTGGCGATCTGTATCTCCTGCTTCACGGGTAAACCGGCGACCAGTATGATCCTCCTGCTGACGGTATGGGTGGTTCTGTTTCTGGCGGTCCCGTGTATCAGCCCATACCTGGCACAGAGCTTCGGTTCCGTAAATGATCTGAATGAAATCAAGAACAAGCGGCGGTTGCTCATCGATGAGACGCTCAACAAGGAAGTCTATGAACCGATGAAGGCATACGAAGGCGTCAGGCCATGGTACAAACGCGTCAACGCCTTTTATGAACTATACCGCGAAGCCTATTTCAAACTCGAACGTGACCTCCAGAAACTGGATGACCTGCTTGATCGCCGGACCGACAGGCAGATCGCGTTCAGCCGGTGGCTGGCGAGGATTTCGCCCTACGGCAGTTTCGCCATCGCCGCGGCGGAACTGGCCGACGAGGGCGTCGAGGCGAAACAGGCCTTTCTGAAACAGGCCGCAGGCTATCACAGCCGGTTCATGGAATACGCCTATGACGAGCATCAGAAAACGCTCCAGTATTACATCGAGCATGATACGCATCCCGGACCCTGGTTCGAGCGGCGTACCGATGATATCCCCCGTTTTACCTATCAGCCGGGACAGGGGATTTCATATCTCGGGACTGTGGCCGTCGACTTCGGCCTGCTCGCCGGGATGGCAGTGCTTTTCTTCATGATCTCATATATGAAGTTCCTGCGTTATGACGTGAGGTGAATATGGCGAGGAAATGGATAGCGATTGTGGTGATAGTCGGACTGCTCATCACGGGTCTGGTGGCGGTGATCGTATTAAAACGGCGGAGCAACCAGCCGGAATACCTGCTCAATCGATTGCGCTACGAAACTGACAACCGTGACGAGTTGATCATGAAGCTTCAGTTGTCACGCGGTGATACGGTCGGTGCGATGATACGCGCGGTTCATGATACCACGGCGCCGGAAGAGTATCGTGCGTTGGTGCTTGAATTGCTCTTCCGGCAGTACCAGCGTGAATCAGATAAGCGGATTCGTGAGCTGGCAATGCAATCACTGCACGACCCATCGGCCGTCGTCCGTAAACAGGCGGTCGAAGGCATCGCCACCTTCGGCGAAAATCGCATGCAGCTCGGCCTGGTCGATTTGATCAATGATCCGGGCCCGGAAGTAAGGCGGCAGGTTTACATGGTATTCGCCGCACATGACTACAGGCCGCAGTCCGGGTTGTGGGAGCAGATGTCACGAACCGAAATCGATCAGATGGTCGAAAAATGCCAGAAACAGCTACCCATGGAGAAGGACCTGGAAATCAGGCTGCTCTGCCGATCCGTACTCGGTCGGTATATCCAGTTGCTCTGCAACGAGGCGACGGAATCGCTTCAGTCGGCCGATAGTGACAAAGCGGAAAAACTGCTGCTCAAGGCGCTGTCCATCGATCCGGAGAACGAGGCGGCGAAAATCAGACTGGTCCGGTTCCACCTGACAATGGGTGATCGCGAAAAAGCAATCGAACTCGCACGGACCATCGGGGCACTCGTGGTTATTCCAGAATTATCCGAAGTCCCGCTGATCGACGGCGATCCGGCCGACCCGGCGTGGGAGCATGGATTTATCAGTGACCGGTCCTACCTGACCAATTCACTGTGGGTGGAAAGGTTGTCCGATACCAAAAGCATCTTCAAGGTGGGGTATCATGACAATACGCTGTATGTCGCTGTGGTGGGCTATGAAGATGACCTGCACGACCTGGTGGTCAAACGCACACGCCGGGACGATAACATCTGGCGCGACGATTGCGCCGAAATCTTCCTCGATCCCGATAATACCGAAGGATTCGCATACCAGTTCATCATCAACCCGCTCGGCGTCATGCATGATATCTACCAGCGACGCGACGGCGAGAACTTCAACTCCGAATACGCCGCTCAGGTATTTCACGACCGCGGATACTGGGCGTGCGAATTCGCTATCGATGCATCCGAAATGAACGGCGCGACCATCAACGAAGACAGCCTGTGGAGTATGAACATCATGCGCACACGCATCGGCGGGGCATCTCAGCAATGCGCCTGGTGGCCGACTTTCGGTACTTCCCTCCATTTTCACTACTACCCCATCGCTGTTTTTGATTAGATACACGGCAGTGATGGACTGATACGCATTCCATTTCGAAATTGCGAGTGAAACCGTTGGATGCTTACGTGATTGAAGATGGAGGGGCACGATGTGAATAACGCAGAACATACGGCCGAACGCAGGTAAGCTTGAGGCTCATCCATGCCGCCCGGAAAAATGTTCTACCAGAACGGAATGCGGAAAAATTACATACCTACTGCGTGCAATCCCGATTCATCGAGGACAGGCTTGACCGTGACTCATGATGATGGGGGTATGGTGGGTGGGGTGGGTGGCCATAGGTGTTAAGCTAAGTGCCCCATTCTTCAACCTCTTCCAGCACGTATTC
>CAYRND010000147.1:0-8819 GCA_964425365.1 uncultured Phycisphaeraceae bacterium | reverse complement strand
TTGTTATCGGCTTGCCCCGGTGGTAAACTTGAGCTTTTATAGCGCTGTAGTGGTAATTAATTGTGTGGTTCTTCAGCAGAATCTGTGGGTAGCAAAGAGCTGAAACACTTCAAAGATATCCATGGTGTTATTGGTGGAAGCGATCGGTTGCCTGTCGTTCGGGCCGTATTTTTCGCCTTTCAGTTCCCTGGTGTTTGTGAGGGAACTGAGGGGCGAAAAATACTTGTATAATCGTAGCCGGGCATGGCTGAAGCGTTGCACCGTTTTGATAAACGTATCGTCGAAAGTTCTATTCTGGTTTGCAATTCAACTGGTTCAAAGCCATGAAAGCGTTCAACAGCGGCGTGCCATGGTTGGTTTGAATTACAAAAACAGATTGACGATCAAAAAGCCAATGGCTATCGCGAGCTGAAAATCGAGGAAATCGCGATCTATCATGTACTTGGACAGCTCTCTGAACCTGGATTACCCCACAGTTTCTGCTGAGGAGGCAAAGTCAAAGTTTAAAAGGTTGGGGGTTGGGTTGGGGGGGGAAGCAAAGAAGGCAAATGCTGGGGGGGAGGCGGGGGGGGCAAGGTTTAAAGTTCGAGGTTGGGGTTGGGGATGTTGGTGAAGCTGATTCTCATGGGTGCGGTGGATTTGGCGTTGAACATACCGGCGAAGTAGAGAGTGTGTGGGCCGTAGCGTGTGTTGATCCGGTCCATGGCGGAAGCGAGATTTCGCCAGTTTCGTGAGGGTTGGAAGAGAGGTAGTGTGGCGCTGTCTGGCGGGACGAGTTGTGAGAGTGTCACGGCGACTTTCATGGGCATCTGGCGTGGAGGGTGGTTTTTCCAGAGTCGGTTGAATTCACGGAGGAGTGTCAGTGTATCCTGGCACGGTGGGAAGTTGACGTGTACATTCCATGCGGGCTGGTTGAAGTATCCGAGGTAGATGTGCATCTGCCGGGTCCAGTAGTCCATACGTCGAAGTCGTACAGCAGCCTTATGTATAAGTCGTGTGAGTACGGCGAAGGCGCCCTGTTCTGACCGCCATGCGGGCGGCAGGACATGTGAGTGGCCGACGGTCCGCCGGTGCGTGGTTGGCGGCGGCAGATCGTGGCCGTGGAGTGCAAGGTGGAACCACCTACCGACGACGCTACCCCATGCGTGTGCCATTTGATCTTCGGTAAGTTCGCAGAGTTTTCGGATGGTGTGGATACCGTGCCGCTTGAGTCTGATTGCCATTTTCGTTCCGATGCCGGGTATATCCGTGAGTTGTAGCGGCAAGAGTTTTTCGGGCAGTTCGTGGTGGTGGATAATAGTCAGGCCGTCGGGTTTCTTCATATCGGACGCGATTTTCGCGAGCAGGTAATTGGGTGCGAGGCCGATGGAGCACTTCACGTATTCTCCGATGTGTTTTTTGAGAGCGTTTTTGATTTCAGCGGCGATGCCGACGGCGTTTTCGGTGCGGCATTCGTCTCCGATGAGTCGGCAGGCGGCTTCATCGATGGAATAGATGGTATCGATGGGCAGGCAGTTTTCGACGGCGTCCATGATTCTGTGATGGAACCTGACGTAAAGTTCAGGCCGGGCGACCTGGATATGTATTCCGGGGCAGAGCTGTTTGGCTTTCCACACGGCGGTCCCTGTTTTTATGCCGAATGCTTTTGCTTCGTAGCTGGCAGCGATACAGCAGGTGGTATCGACTGCAGAGGGCGCCACGGCGACAGGTTTTCCGCGTAGTTCGGGGCAGCACTGCTGCTCGACGGAGGCGAAGTATGCGTTGAGATCGAAGAAGAGGTACCTGAGCGTCATGGCCGGCCCTTCGAGTGGTATTTGTTTGCATTATTTTACTATAACTTAATCCATTTTGTCAAGGTTTAAGTTTGTATGAATTTTAGATTTCGGATTTTGGAAGGGGGGGGTTGTGGAAAGTAAAGTTGATGACCAAGTGATGGGGGTATCAGCCATAATCAGCCACACTAATGATGATTAATCATGTATTATGTTTTATTTTAGATATTTATGAATATTTTTCATAAATTCTGACATATATTTCCGGTTGTATATTGCAAATTTTGGATGACATATTACGCTATAATCAGCCATATTATTGATTGTCAGGAGAAGCGTCATAATGGCATTGGAATCGGAGCAGCTCAAGACGGGGAAGGATCAAGCAGGGGACGTGCCGCCGCGTCCTGTGAACAAGGTTGTCCGTATGGTGAGGGGCTGGATCGAGTCGGAGCGATATCATGTGGGTGACGAGTTACCTTCGATCAGGCAGATTTCGATACAGCTTGGCGTGACGCGATACATTGTGGGTGTGGCGTTGGAGAAGCTGGTCGGCGAGGGTTGGGTGAAGAAGAAGGGTCGTCGTTGGCAGGTTTCTCGTGGAAGCGGTCGCGATCGAGGCGTATCGTCATCGCTGCTATCGAATACGATTGTGACGATGATGAACGAGCCGGACGTTCATTTCGTGAATAACTGCGATCCCGGCTCGCTGTGGTACATCATGTACACGGTGTTTTCATCGATCAGTGAGAGCAAGTGCAATCTATTCCGTATGGATCCCCAGTTCATGACGGCGGATGATCTTCTGAAATTAATGGACGACCGCCCGCTGGGCGTGGTGGCGTTCCGTGAGTCGATGTTGAGGATGACCAGTTTCAATATTCTGAACCAGCTTGTGCAGGCAGATATCCCCACGGTGGTTTACGGTTATGAGCCAGAGCTGCTGATGTACGATTCGGTTCGTTCTGACCAGTTGGAAGGTACCTACCAGTTGGTGGAGCATCTAGCCGGTCGTGGTTGCCGCCGCGTGCTGCGATTCTGGTGTGTTCGAGCGGATCAATCTCAGCGTCCGATCTGGCTTGAGGATCGCAACGCGGGTTATGATCGTGCGTGTGATGCGTTCGGTCTTGATCGTGTGCGAGCGGTGTACTGTTCAGATCTTCCGTTTCATGCGAACAAGCCTGAGCGATTCGAGATGAAAGTGAATTACGCGGTGGGTCTTCTGACGCGTGCGTTTTCGGAGGACCCGTCGATAGACGCGATCATGGTGACGACGGATGAAATGGCATTCTGGTTGGCTGCTGCGTGTCGCGTGCTGGGCCGGGAGCCTGGTCGGGACATTTTCATTACCGGTTATGACAATTACTGGCAGAATTCCCAGGAGTGTGTTTTTTATGAGGGTCAGCCCATGTGTGCGACCGTTGATAAGCGTCACAGGGAGATCGGAGAAGCGATTGTCGGTTTGTTGCTCGACCGAGCCGCAGGTCGGCTGGAACAGCCGCATGTGCTGAGGCAGGTCGAGCCGGAGGTGGTTGTGTTGAACGGGTGAAACGGCTGCGGATAAATGGGAACGCACGGGCAATCGCGATGGGCGGTGCTTGCCCAAGCCACCCGATTGGAAGCAGGCGGTTTTACAGACATCAGTTTTTGTTTGATCACGTCGAAATTGTCAACAGTATCAGAACGGTCTTTTATGAAGAAGGAGGTTGAAGATGCAAAGGAGAAGACGAAGAGCATCGGTGACAGTTGTGATGGTTCTTGTTCATGTGGTGTCGGCGGTTGCCTATGGCGAGTTGTCGATCGAGTATACGGATGTGGGGCATATTGAAATACCTGCGATGTCACCTGAGAATCCGGTGATTTATGACAATGACTGGTTTTTCGATGTAACGGATTTCGATTATGTGTTAGCGAAGAACAGTATCGGCGTGATAGACCTGAGGGGTATCGTCGCGACACGAGACATGTACTTCGGATCGGGTGGATACACGCTTCAGGAGAGTATAGACGATGCGAACGAGAAGATCGATTTAGCGCGAGCCAGCGGTCTTGCTGACGTACCGGACGTGACGCCGGGCGCGAGTCTACTGCTGGTTGAGCCTCCCAGCGGCCAGGTTGACGATACCGCCGCGGTGCCGACCGCGGGCAGTAATCTGATTGTTGCCGAGGCGCATCAGGCATCGCCGGAGCATCCGCTGCTGGTCCATATCGGCGGCCAGGCGACTTCGCTGGCCAACGCGGTTCTACAGGACCCGTCGATCCGGCCGAATATCATTGCGATCGGACTTGGTGCCGGTTATAACGGCAAGGATGAGTGGGCGTATTTTGTTGCCAAAAAGACGGTCCCCAACATCGTCTATGAGTGGTTGAACAATGCCGTGGATTTTGGTGGTCATATCGTCGGTGTTCAGTGGCCGGATGAACGGTGGCTGCTTACGCCGGACAATCCGCTGTGCAATGCAAACAAAACGAAATATTACCAGGGTGGCTGGATGCGTGATCATGCGACACGTCCGCTGGACGGTTCGATGCTGGTTTATACATTCGAGCATCGGATATTCCAGCACGCCGAGCGTCGGATAGTCAACAGTCCGCCGTTCAATTACAGCGTAACATCTGGTGATACCTTCGATGCGCTCTGGCTGGGTGACTATGACATTCCCAAAATGGCGGACGCGTTTTTCAATACGTTCATGGATCCGTGTGTATACGATCCTGGTTCCTGCGCGATACCCTCGCCGTCGAATCTGACCGCGACTGTTATGGGTGCGGGCATTGCTGTTGAGTTGACGTGGCAGGACAACAGTTCCGACCCGCAGGAAGCGGGCTTTATTATCGAGCGTAAGCCCTGGGGCGGCGTGGCGGAATGGCATGAACTCGGCCGCACGAGTCCGAATGTGACCAGTTATACCGACACGGATGCGTTGTACGGCATGGTGAATTACACATACCGTGTTGGTGCGACGACGGAGTGAGCGACTTGAGTGTGGGGGGGGATCTGGTGGTCGAGTCTGCGATTCACCCCGTTTTCAAGGCATGGGTATGTCAGTAGATGGGCGCGATTCAACGCGGCCTGGTGTCCTCGCCGCCGGGCCAGTGGACAGTCATGCAATCGGTATCGGTTTTCGAATGCGATTGCGATACTGGCAGCCATAGTGATATTGTCGTAAGTGGTAGTACTGGCAATCGTCTGTAGCAGGCTGATCAATCGTCAATGTTATAAGCCGTTTATGAGGCTGTATTGAGTTCAGATGTTAAAGAAGCTTCGGATACCTTCGAGCGTCATCTGTACTGCGATAACGGTGAGAATCATACCCATGAGACGTTCGGTGGCGTTAATCCCTCGTTGGCCGAGGATTTTAGCGATGCGTGGTCCGGCGAGGAGTATGACCAGTCCGACAGCCCAAGCGATAACGAGAGCGGTGACAGCCTGCCATGGCGGAGCCGTGAGGTTACTGCCCATGAGCGTGACGACCGTGATGGCGGAAGGCCCGGCGAGCAGGGGTATAGCGAGAGGTACGATGAGCGGTTCGCCCGCGGTCTGTTCATCGCCGAAGATGCCGCCCGGTGGTCGGAAGATCATTCGTATGGCGATGATGAACATGACCACCCCGCCGGCGATACCGAGGGCCGGTCCGCCGACGCCGAACAGTTTGAGGATGAACGGTCCGAAGAGAAAGAAGGCCAGTAGCACGAGGAGAGCGATGAGGTTTTCGCGGAAAACGATGGTACGTTGTCGGTGTGGAGGAACATCTTTTAAAATCGCCAGCCAGACGGGGATATTACCGACGGGGTCCATAACGAGGAAGAGTGTAAAGGCCGCCGAGACGATAAGGGAGTCGGTGGAGAGCATGGTGGTATTTTAGCAGGATGTTGATCTTGTAGTTACAGAGTTCGTATGTCAGTGTTGGGTATCTGGTGTATTTCGGGTGATGTGGAGGTGATTGTTTACTGTTCAAACCTGACGTTTCCGCCGATGTGTTGTAGCGATTCGACGAATCGCGGGTAGGTGACTTTTACGGCTTCTGCGGTGTTGATAACGAGTTCGCCGCTGTCAAGCCCGGAGCCAGCGATGGCAAGTGCCATGACGATACGGTGGTCGTAATGACCATCCACATCAGCGTGAGTCAACCTGCTGTGTTCGATTTCGAGTCCATCTTGACGTTCCCGGATCGTTGCGCCGAGTTTAGCGAGTTCCGCGGCCATAACGGCGATGCGGTCGGTTTCCTTGAGTCTTGCCTGCGGCACATTGACCAGGCGTGTGGTCCCGGAGGCGAAGCATGCGAGCACGGCCATCATAGGCAGCGCATCGGGCGTGGCGTTCAGATCGAGTTCGCACCCCTGTAGTTCACCGCCGGCGACTGAGATGCCGTCGTCTGTGATTGAGATATTCGCACCCATATTTCTGAGGTATTGTATAACGGCCTTGTCGCCTTGAACATCGTTCAAATCGAGTCCCCGTAGTGTGACGTCATTTCCGGGCAGTGCACCTGCTGCGAGGAAGAAGGTTGCGGAAGAGAAATCGCCGGGCACGCGTACGTGAAAGGGTTGATAGTGCTGTCCGCCTTTGATATCGAACCATCGCAGTGAATCGTCATGGTTTACCTGGATACCGCCGCGTCTGAGCCAGTCGAGCGTAATGGCGATATAGGGTGCTTCGTTAAGAAGAGTGACCTCGATATGCGTATCGTTCTCAGCCAGAGGACAGTTGATGAGCAGGCTGGTGAGATATTGGCTGGTGACTGCTTCGATTTGAGTTCGTCCGCCTTTGAGTTGCCCTTCGACCCATAGGGGGGCGCAGTTATTGCTGTTGACGCTTTGGGCTTTTGCTCCGAGCTCGGCAAGAGATTTGAGCAGTGGTCCGATGGGCCTGCTGCGTATCTGGTGGTCGCCGGTGAATGAGGCACGACCGGCGTTCATGAGCGCGGCTGATCCGACGGCGATTCGTAGTGTTGTGCCGGAGTTGCCGACGTCGATCTCCTTGCTGGGCGCGATGATTTTGCCGCCCCGTCCGGTGATTTCCCATTTACCGGGTGACATTTCGATATTTGCACCGAGTCGTCGGTAGGTACTGACGGCGGACTGTGCATCTGCCGATTCGAGTGGTGAGTCGATAGTGCTTTTTCCTTCAGCGAGTGAAGCAATCGCGACGGCACGGATGGTATGTGACTTAGAGCCTGGTATTTCGACGATTCCTTTGAGCTTCGAGGTTCGGCTGAGCAATTTCATATTGAATTCCTGGCGGGTATTATAATCGTGATGCCGTTGAAGGGTGGCAGGCCGTCCATTCCGGCATCAGCAGGCTGAAGGTTCACAGGAAGCGTTGAACGAGGAACCTTACTGTTTCGTCCGTGGAGGTATGTGTGGAATCGAAAACATGGTCTGCGACGGATTCGTAGACCGGTTCACGAGCGACGAGGTCGCTTTTAATCATATCGAGGGTGATTTTACCATGTGACGGTCTGCTGCCGGCCCGGGATTCGTCGCGAGTCAATCTTCGATAGAGTTCTTCGGGTTCGCATTTCAGATAGATGCGGACAAGGTTTTCGGATTTTGTAATAAGGAAATGGCAATCGCAATGTGCGGGACAGTGTTCTTCGGGTGGTGTGATTGTGCCACCGCCAAGGCTGATTACCTGGTTATCTTTTTTCAACAGTTCAGAGACAACGAGACATTCTTTATCACGGAAAGCCTTTCGGCCGTGTTTGTCCCATATCTCCCTGATACTTTTATCGCCGAAATGCCGACAGACCTCGTGATCGACATCTACGAATTCTTTCCAGAGCTGGTCCGCCAACTTCTTTCCGACACTTGTCTTACCACAGCCTCGATAGCCGATGAGAACGATATTCATGATTGCACGCTAACCTTTGATTTCAGGAATGGGGTATGATACCGGAATGGATCCTGAAGGCACAAAGCGGCATATCGAGCGATTGCGTCGGCATCGCAATCGACCTGAAGCTGATTGTTCACTTCAGTTTATGCAGAGAGCCTTTAAAAATCAGATTGAGAAGCCTTATAAGCAACTGGGTGAAATCGGGACGTTATGGGCGGCGATGCTGCCGGAGGAACTGGTACGTCATACCCGTCTGGTGAGTCTGACCCGTGGCCAGTTACATGTGGCGGTGAGTACGAACACGCACCTGTATCAGCTAGACCGTCTGCTGAGACAGGGTCTTCAGGATCGTTTGATTTCGTCATGCCGGGGCAAGGCGATCCGTCGGATCCAGTTGCGGGTGGATGCCGCGATACTGCCTGGGGACAGATGAAGCTGATTGTCGGGTCGGGCGTGTTTTTATGGTGAATTCGGCCGTTATCTGTATTCGTCGATGATCCTGACCGATGTTGATATGAGTGGGGGGGGGGGCATCCTGTGGAGATGGACAGACGATGTCGAGTTATCAGGACGTCAAGCATACGGCCCCGGTGATTATTCTTTCGCCGACAGCGAGAAACGGCATCACGTTGATTCAGCGGCTGCTGAATTCCTCCCGCCAGATCATCATCTACGGCGAGAACAGCATCCTGATGAATTATCTGCCGATGCTGGTATACACTCAGATAGAAATACAGACCCACGCCGAGGCGATTACAACGGCGAGGAACCGTTTTCTCGAACAGAATGAGGATTTCTGGACGAGTAACCTGGTGCCGGATATGGAGCCGTTGGTGGCGATGTCCCACGGTTGGTATTACGATCTGGTCAAGCATTATGCGGCCTGTTCGAAGGTGTACGGCTATGAACGCTGGGGAATCAAGAGTCCGATGGAATCCATCAGTACGTTTGATCGGGCTCGCGAGCTACTGCCGGATGCGAAGATCATTTTTTTATACCGGAATCTTTATGATGTTCTCTGTTCGGCGAAGGCCAGGCGGTTTATTTTGTCGGGTCATCAGTTCATGCAATATATCAGGGACTGGATAAGGCACGTCGAGCACATATCGAACCAGGATATGCGTAAGATTTTTGTGTTACGTTATGAAGACCTGCTAGCCCGGATATTTCATGGTCAGGTATGAATCGTGCTCGAAACAGCCGTCGTG
>CAYRND010000146.1:0-8882 GCA_964425365.1 uncultured Phycisphaeraceae bacterium | reverse complement strand
ATGAATTTCATTAATTGCATCAATTACAAGGCATTACAGAATATTATTATTCCCCACGCCTTATTGGCACGGCTCTTGCATTATCTAACAGCGTTGCTCGGAGAAAAAAGAGAGAGGAATTGGGGCACTGGTAAGTGCACCGGTAACGTAAGTCGAGCAGGTAAGTGCAGGTCGCAGGTCCCTTGGAGGGGAATGCCTTGCGACCTGGTCAGATGACAATCAGCCGTTCGGTGGGTTTGAGAGAGAGGCATAGTACTCCCGCCGGCTACGAGCTTACGTTGCCAGTTCTTTGACAAAAGGCATCGCCACACGGCCGAAAGTGACGGAAGGGGACCCCTTAGAGACTCGCTCCAGGATTGTTCTCGATTAACACGTTTGCTTGGCTTGGCAAAGGATTGTTGTGGGTCTCAGCGAGCAGTTCGTGTTTATGCAGGAAAAATCGGCCGATGGTGAGCACGCAGATTCCGTTACCCTGAAACCGGAATCGGCAACTCACTCGCATATCGGTGCATGTCTTTTCTGAATCACCAGTGTGAGTTGCAATGCCTTTTCAACTTACACATTGCCCCTGATCGAGTGCGGCCCGGTGCATCCCCTGCCCGGGTCGTACTTTTTTCATGTACAATTGCCGATCGTTATGGTCGGTGAACGTACCTGGAATAACCTTGCCCCTTTGTTGCTACTGGTGATCGCGCCGATTACCGGCGTGGCCGCGGCGATGGTACTCTGGCCGGGTTCGATTCTCGGACAGGTCATCTGGGCGGCCAGTAAGGGATGGATGATACTCCTGCCGGTGGTGTGGCATGTATACATCGACCGCGGCCGGATCAGTTTCTCTCCGATGCGTCGCGGCGGCTGGATTGCAGGGTTCGGCAGCGGGCTCGGAATATTCATCATCATTTTGATAGCGTACCACCTGCTCGGCAGGCGATGGATTGATCATGATCAGACGCGAGATGTTCTGATCGACCTGGGCCTGAATTCAAAAGCCAGGTATTTCACCATGTATGCCTACTGGGTCCTGGTCAACAGTGTGCTCGAGGAATACGTCTGGCGATGGTTTGTCTACAGGAAATGCGAATCACTGCTCAACCCGGCTTGGGCGGTGATCGTGTCAGCGGGGTTGTTCACCGTTCATCACGTGCTGGCGCTGCAGGCCTACTTCGACTGGCGGGTGACACTGCTCGCCTCGGCCGGTGTTTTCGTCGGTGGGGCGACGTGGTCGTGTCTGTACCTGTACTATCGCAGTATCTGGCCAGGCTGGATCAGTCACGCCTGGGCGGACCTGGCGATTTTCGTCATCGGGTACAAGCTTATTTTCATGTAACAGACTGAGAGACCGCGACCTTACCACCTGCGCTGATTCACGAACATGACCGCAAACGCTGTAATATCAAAGTATTGTTGTCTGTCTATCTAGCCCCGGAGCTGCGGATTCGCCCAAACAAAATCCTCCAAGCCGTTACGATATACCGACAATGCACTGGCGTTAACGGCGATCAGGCTCTAAACTCAGGTGCTCGTATTATTTCGGTCATGATGACAGGTTCACGCAATTTCAGGTGAGGAGTACTGCATGACGCAATCGGCGAAACTGGAACTTGACGGCAAAACGTATCAACTGCCGGTCATCGTCGGCACGGAAAATGAAAAAGGGGTCGATATCACCTCGTTGCGCCAGCAGAGCGGGTATATCACCCTTGACGAGGGTTACCGGAATACCGGTTCCTGTTCATCGAGTATTACGTTTATCGACGGCGAAAAGGGCATTCTCAGATACCGCGGCATCCCCATTGAACAGATCGCCGAGCAGTCGACCTTTATCGAAACGGCCTGGCTGCTGATGTACGGCGAGCTGCCGACCAGAGAAAAGTTGCAGCACTTTCGTGATCTGCTGCGTGAACATGAAATGATCCATGAAGGCTTGCGCAACGCTTATGACGGGTTTCCCGCGACCGGCCATCCGATGGCCATCCTGTCGGCGATGATCAATGCCCTATCGTGTTATCACCCCGATGTGATGCAGATGGAGGACGAATTCAATTTCGAGACGGCCGCCGCCAGGCTGCTCTCAAAAGTTCGAACCATCGCCGCCGCTTCCTACAAGACCTCGAAAGGCGAACCCATCATCTACCCGCGTCCGGAACTGCAATATGTTCCGAATTTCCTGCATATGATGTTCACGAAACCGAACAAGCCGTACGAACCTGACGACGATATCGTACGTGCGTTGAATCTCGTGCTGATCCTGCACGCCGACCACGAACAGAACTGTTCCACCTCGACGGTTCGCATGGTCGCATCGAGCCGGGCGAACATGTTCGCCAGTATAGCGGCAGGTGTCTGCGCTCTCTGGGGTTCACTGCACGGCGGTGCGAATATCACCGTGATCAACCAGCTCAACGAAATCTATCAGTCGGGTATCGCCATCAAAAATTACATCGAGAACATCAAGAAGACCAAGGCGAGACTCTTCGGATTCGGTCACGGCGTGTACCGCAATTATGATCCACGCGCCCAGATTCTGAAGGTGTCGGCGGATATTGTTCTGGATAAACTCGGTGTCAAGGACCCGCTGCTCGACATCGCCCGACAGCTCGAGGAAGTCGCCTTGAACGATCCATATTTTGTCGATCGCAAGCTTTATCCGAATGTCGACTTCTACAGCGGCATTATTCTTCGTGCGATCGGCATACCGTTGAACATGTTCACCGTTATGTTCGCCATCGGGCGAATGCCCGGCTGGTTCGCCAACTTCAAGGAAGTACACGAAGGCGGCAGCCGCATCTATCGGCCGAGGCAGATCTATACCGGTCCCGCCAAGCGAGATTATATCCCACTGGACCAGCGAGGCTGACCGCGTCAGGCGGGGATGGTAATGCATCACGATGAAAGCCGGACGGATTACCTGTGTCTTCGCCATCATCCTGCTCAACCTGGCTGCGTACTGGAACAGCCTGGCGTCGCCGTTCATTTTTGACGACCTGATTTCCATTACTGACAACCGGTCGATCCGCCGGCTCTGGCCGCTGACCGTGCCGCTGTCACCGCCGCACCGCGGCTACACCGTTGAAGGCCGGCCCATAGTCAACCTGTCGCTCGCCCTGAATTACGCTATACACGGTTATGAAGTGCAGGGATATCACCTGTTCAATGTCACGGTGCACATCATTTCGGCGATGGTGCTGTTCGACCTTGCCAGACGGACACTGAAGCTGCCGCGAAGTCCGGCCGCCATGCGCCGTCAGGCCACCGGCCTGGCGGTCGTCATCGCACTGGTCTGGTCACTTCATCCGATCCAGACCACGGCGGTCACCTACACGATCCAACGAGCCGAATCGCTGATGGCCATGTTCTACCTGCTGACCCTGTATTTCAGCCTGCTGGCCGCGACCGCCGGTCGCGGGTGGGCCGTAGCAGCAGTGCTCAGTGCGGCCGCCGGTATGGCGTGCAAGGAAGTGATGGTTTCGGCTCCGATCATGGTCATACTCTATGACCGCCTGTTTCTTTACGATGACTGGTTGACATCAATCCGCTCGCGATGGAAGTTGTATGCATCGCTACTGTCGACCTGGCTGCTGCTGGCCTGGTTCATCGCCGGGTCGCTCGGCCGCGGCGGCACGGTCGGTTTCGGCGAAGGTGTCTCGCCGGCACATTATCTGCTGACACAATTCTGCATGATCAGTGAATATCTCGGTGCGGTTTTCTTCCTCCGGCCGGTGGTGTTCGATTACGGCACGGATGTCATCACGGACGCCGCCCGGATCTCGCCGTGTGCGGCAATCGTATTGATACCGGCGGCCGTTACACTGCTCGCGATGCGGTATTATCCGCGATTCGGCTTTACGGGCGTGGTGTTCTTCGCCGTCCTGTCGCCGAGTTCGAGTTTCATTCCCGTTGTCACCCAGATGGGGTCGTTGCACCGTATGTACCTGCCGCTGGCGGCATTGGTTTGCGCGGTGGTGCCCGTCGTATGGTGGGGTTGGCGAGCAGTGCGACATCGCCTCGTCGGCCGCAGAGGAAGCGGCGGACAGCTATTTCGAGCAGCTTCAGCCATATTGACTCTTGCCGTGTGCGCCGCTTTGCTCATCGCTACGATCGATCGTAATCGGGACTTCCGCTCAGCTGTAAGTATCTGGGAAGATACACTCCGTAAGCGGCCGGAGAATGCCCGTGCAGCGCTCAGCCTCTCGGTTCACTATTACCGGCAGGGCGAAGATAACCGGGCTATGGAAAGCATCAACCGCGCGATTGCCGCTAAGCCCGATTATGCCCAGGCACTGAGCCAACGCGCGGTCATTTACATGCGCCTCGGTCGTGATGAACTTGCACTTCAGGATTTCAACCGGGCATTGGAACTGCATCCCGGCGAACTGACGGCGTTGGCGAATCGCGGGATTATCTATTATCACCGCCAGGCGTATGAACAGGCGATCGCCGATTACTCCCACGCTATCGACCTGAAACATGACCATGTCGACGCGATCAAGAACCGCGGGCTGGCATGGATGAAGCTGGATGACGATACCTCGGCGACGAACGATTTCAACCTCGCCATTCAACTCGAACCCGGCCGGGGCGAACTGTATCATCTTCGAGGCAAGGCCCGGGCCGGGCTGAGCGATTATCACGGCGCCATCGACGATTTCAGCGAAGCGATACGCCTCGGGCCGGACAATGCCGCACTCTATACCCTGCGAGGCGTCAGTTACCAGAAGATCAATCGCCATCGAGAAGCGGTGCAGGATTTCATCGCAGCTAATGAACTCGATCCGGATAACGCCGAACTGTACCGCCACCGCGCTGTCAGTCTGTATACCATCGACCTGTGTTACGAGGCGATGACCGACCTGGCTTTTTACGAGCAGTTGGGCGGCGAGCCGGAACCCGACCTGTTCGACGCCGTCAGGGACTGTCTGGGCCGGGACCGGTAACGGAGAATAGTTGACCCTGTGTGCCCGGTGGAACGGAAGCTTATCGGTATCAGAAAACGATGAATTTAATCTCGCCGGTTACGTACGCTGTACGGAACAACCCGCATAACCTTTCTAGCAAGGCCGCCTTGCGCTGTCCCGGCCTACCCGTAGGTACCGATAGGAATCGTAATCATGCGCCAACCCGAAATCGTAATTTGCTATTCAATTCATGATCTGTTATTTACTGGCCGATAGCAGGTTACAACTTGATAGTGTAGATTATAATTATTCCAGGTTCTTAGTATCGCGCTGGGTTTCGTAGAGCTGGTTCTGAAAAACGTGTCACCGAAAAGGACACCCGTCATGCGTCTGTGACGGGTACAGATAACACAGGCAATGTACCGTATCGGGTCATCAATGATGAACTGGAGGTAATGTACACCATGCAAAAACTGAATCATGCAACGCGTTGGATGACGGCAATCGCACTGGCGGCGACCGTCGTATTGGTCTGCTCGGCGGCAATGGCTGAAGAGGGTGTCACGGCGGACAGTATCCTGCTGGGGCAGTCCTGCGCACTCAAGGGGCCGGCCGAGGGACTGGGTACGAACATGAAGCTTGGACTCGAGATTTATTTCGACAAGGTAAACAAGAGCGGCGGCGTCGACGGCCGGAAGATCGAACTCAAAAGCCTAAACGACGGCTATGAGCCCGATCGCTGTAAGCAGACCACCACCATGCTCATCGAAAAAATGAAGGTCTTCGCCCTGATCGGCGAGGTCGGCACCCCGACGTCGAAAGTCGCCGTGCCGATCGCCGAACAGCACCAGGTCCCGTTCGTCGGACCGTTTACCGGCGCCGAGTTCCTGCGTAATCCGTTCAAGAAGTACGTAGTCAATCTCCGCGGCAGCTACTACCAGGAAATGGAGAGGCTCGCGGAATACCTGGTTGATGTCGAAGGCCTTCAGAAAATCGCCTGCTTCTACCAGAACGACGGTTACGGCCAGGCGGGATTGAGCGGCATCAAGCTGGCGCTCGAACGACGCAACATGTCACTCGCCGCAGAAGGGAACTACGAACGAAATACCATCGCCATCAGCGAAGGGCTGGACGCCATCGCGAAAGCCTCGCCCGACGCCGTGGTCATGGTCGGTGCGTACAAGCCCTGTGCAGCCTTCATCAAGTCGGCGAAGGAAAACGGCAACCTCAAGAACGCCGTGTTCTGCAATATCTCGTTCGTCGGTACCAAGAACCTGATGCAGGAACTGGGCAGTGCCGCAGATGAGAAGTGCGTTGTTTCACAGGTGGTGCCCTATCCGTGGGATACCGGCATACCCGTGGTGAAGGAATATCACGACGCGATGAAGAGCGCAGGACACGGCGGCGAAATCGGGTTCATCAGCCTGGAAGGCTACCTGGTCGCCAAACTGTTCTGTCAGATCGTGCAGAACGTGCAGGGCGATCTGACCCGCGAGTCGTTCCTGAACGCAGTGGGTCAGAAAGGCACATATGACCTCGGCGGCGTTACACTCCAGTTCGGACCCGACGATCACCAGGGTATGGACGAAGTGTTCCTGACAACCTTCCAGGGCGGCAACGTCGTGCCGATCAAGATCACCGGCGGTACGGCGTCGGTGGATGTACCCTGATGAACTCGACCCATGATTACTCTTCGGGCGATGTGACTATTTTTGTCATGTCGCCCGATTCTTCGCTGATCGGCAGGGTCGCATCGGGGCGATTACCCCGGTCGACAGCGACGGGCACCTGAAATCGTTTTACCAGCTTTTTAAGATTACTTTCGATTATGCAAGGGGCGGGTCACATGTTCAAAGTCAAACGAATTCAGACCAAAATCACACTGCTCAGTGGTACGTGTCTGATTGTCACCGGACTGGCGATGGGTGGCTATTCGGTCTATAACGTTCGCAACAGTGCGAGGCATACAACCGAGCAGCATGTCGCTGCGATCGCCCGCGGCCAGGCCGCAGATATACAAAACCGGCTCGAAGCCGCGTTCAATACCACACGTACACTGGCTCAGACTATGAGCGGCGTAAGCGACGATCAGATCAACCTTGATCTGACCCGCGAATCGTCGGCAGGCATCCTGCGAACCATACTCGAACAAAACGAACAATTCAGCGGCGTATACTCCGTCTGGGAACCCGACGCCTTCGATGGAATGGACATCGGATTCACTGATACTGAAGGTCACGACGAAACCGGCCGGCAGATTCCATACTGGCGGCGTGGTGAAGATGATCAGCTCGAACGGAAAGTCGCCTTGAACTACGAGTCGGACGAGATTGATGAGCAAACCGGCCTGCGCGCGGGCGAATTTTATATCCACTCGCGTGAAATACTGACCGACTGCGCCGTCGGACCATACCAGCACCCCTATTACGACAGCGGCGAATCGATCATCAGTATCGTTTCTCCCATAGTCAACGAACAGACGTTCAACGGCATCGTCGGTGCCGATATCACCCTGCAATGGCTTCAGGGCGCCGCTGATCAACTGGATATCTACGACGGCCGGGGCAGGATGTTGCTCGTCAACGACCGCAACGTCATTGTCGCGGCCACGCGGCAGCGTGAACTGGCGGGCGGTGACATTACAGATCATCAGCCGCAGTTGGCGAAATGGCTGACGGAAAAGTCCGGCGGCGAAATGCTCGATTACTCAGGCGACCTGCTCTGGGCGATCGTGCCCGTCCAGATCGGCCGGTCCGACTCGAACTGGATGGTCGCAGTCAGTATCCCCCGAGCAGTGATCAATGCCGAGGTCATGGCCATGGCCTGGCATCAGATGGTAATCGTTCTGATTTGTGTAGCTGTCGGACTGCTGGCGCTATGGCTGTTCGCTGCAGGCATCGCCCGGCCGGTGCGACAGACGGTCAACATGCTCAAGGACATCGCCGAGGGCGAAGGCGATCTAACCAAACGCATTCCCGTCGCCAGTAGTGACGAAGTCGGCCAGCTTGCGAACTGGTTCAACAAATTCGTCCAGAAAGTGCACGACATCATCGCACAGGTCGCTTCGACGACCGACGAGGTTTCGCTCGCCGCCCAGGCGATCGACAGCAGTTCCGACCAGATGACACACAGCATTCGCGAACAGAGCTCACTGGCCCGTGAAGTGGCGTCATCGGTACAGGAAATGTCGGCCTCGGTGATCGAGGTATCGAAGAAAGCCTCCGACGCCGCCAACACCGCCGGCAACGCCGGCAGACAGGCGGAAGACGGCGGCAAAGTCGTCGACCAGACGATCGAGGGCATCAACGAAATCGCGGGAATCGTTAACGAATCCGCTCAGGTTATCAGCCAGCTCGGTAAGCGAGGCGAGGAGATCGGCGAAGTGATCAAGGTCATCAACGATATCGCCGACCAGACCAACCTGCTGGCGTTGAACGCGGCGATCGAGGCCGCACGCGCCGGTGAACACGGCCGGGGCTTCGCCGTTGTCGCCGATGAAGTCCGCAAACTCGCCGATCGCACCACCCAGGCGACCGAAGGGATCGTCGATTCGATCAAGGCGATCCAGTCCGGAACCGCACAGGCGGTCGACCGGATGGAATCCGGAACTGAACGCGTCAATGAAGGTGTCGGGCTCGCGAAGCAGGCGGGACAGTCGCTAAGTGGTATTGTCGAAGGCGCCAATCAGGTCGCTACAATGATCCAGTCGATCGCCGCCGCCACCGAACAGCAGTCAGCCGCGTCCGAGGAAATCTCGCGAAATGTCGAATCAATCAATAACGCATCAGACAGCAATGCGACCATTGCCAATGACGTCTCCTCAGCCGCCAACCAGCTCAGCGAAAAAGCCGGCCGACTCCAGCAGGTGGTGAGTCAGTTCAAAATACACCGGGACTGACCGCGTTCTATCTATACGCATCGCGATTTGAATTAATAGGTTCTTCAGCAGAATCTGTGGGTATCAAAGAGCTGAAACACTTCAAAGAG
>CAYRND010000145.1:0-8894 GCA_964425365.1 uncultured Phycisphaeraceae bacterium | reverse complement strand
AATGCCGGAAATACATCAAGTATCTGGAAATAAAAAACATATAGATTTACGGGCGCCCGCGGATCGCTCGAAGCGGATCACGCGCGCACAAAATCACACGCAAAACAACGAAAAACTGGATCACATTGGCTCGAATTGGATACAGATTGGATCAAACTGGATCAGATTGGATCGCCCCGCCCCGCACACACAAAAAAACCGAAATCTCGAAACCCGACCCCGACCCAGATTCCGATCCCCAATTTTGAATCTTGAATCACCCCACTCCCCTGCCCTCATTCCCAATTCAAAAAAAACCCGCATCATGCAGCAACGACATCGTCACACCCTCGCCCTTCCCTCCACCCTTCCCCACACCTTTCATCTGACGAAGGTAATGTACAATCGTCCGGCTGATGATATCCGTCTCGATATTGATCCGATCACCCACCTTCGCATCGCCCAGCGTCGTCAGATCAAGCGTTGTCGGTATCAACGCAAGTTGAAATGCTCCATCACTCACCGACGCCAGCGTCATACTCACTCCGTCAACCGCGACCGAACCCTTCGGAATAATGTAATCCATCAACTCAACAGGAGGCTTGATCGTGATCCGCCATTCATCTTCACCGCTGTACACCTCCGACACCACGCCTACACCTTCTACATGCCCCTGAAGAAAGTGCCCGCCCATCGGCTGGCTCGGCGTCACCGACGGCTCGATATTCACTCGACTGCCCACTACCAAATCACCCAGTGTCGTCTTCGCTAGTGTCTCCCCGATCACATCAAACGACAACGCCTCACCCGTCACTCCCGTCACCGTCAGACACACTCCCGAAATACAGATCGAATCACCGTGACCAGGCTCATAATCGCCAGGCGAACGCCATCCTTCTCGACTGACCTCCAGACGAATACCAAACGAATGACGATCGATCGCCGATATCTTCACCTTGGCCTGAACTATACCTGTAAACATGACAGCCATTTTAACAAATTAATCGCACTGTGATTCCAGCATCATGTAGAGGAAATTCCCCCCGGCTGGTATCATCATCAGTCTTTGTATTATGAGGTTGAAGCTCCATTTATCCACCAGGTAGTACCACCATGAAAAAACGTACACACCACTGTAATCAACTGAGAAAAAACGACATCAACCAGAACGTCTCACTCGCCGGTTGGGTCAATTCCTATCGCGACCACGGCGGCGTCATCTTCATCGATCTGCGTGACCGCGAGGGTATCACGCAAATCGTATTCCATCCCGAATTCCCACAAGCTCATAACCTCGCAGACCGGCTGCGAAATGAAGATGTCATCTGGGTATCCGGCATGTGCATCCCACGAGAAGAGGGGATGGCCAATCCCAAACTCGATACCGGGGATATCGAAGTTAACGCAGATCAACTCGAAATACTCAATAAATCGCATACCCCGCCCTTCATGCCCGACGAAGCCGCTAGAGTCGGCGAGGAAACACGTCTCAAATATCGATACGTCGACCTCAGGCAGAAACGTATGCTCGATATCCTTAAAACTCGACACCGCGTTACCAAAATCATGCGCGATTACCTGGATGAACAAGGCTTCTTCGAAATTGAAACGCCTTTCCTCTGCCGATCCACACCGGAAGGCGCTCGTGACTTTCTCGTACCCAGCCGTCTTCAACCCGGCGAATTCTATGCACTGCCACAAAGCCCGCAACTCTTCAAACAGATTCTGATGGTCGCTGGACTCGAAAAATATATGCAGATCGTTCGCTGCTTCCGCGATGAAGACCCACGCGCTGACAGACAGGCTGAATTCACGCAACTCGATATCGAAATGAGCTTCATCGAACCTGACGATATCATGACCGTTTGTGAACAACTCATGAGACGTATATGGAAAATTGTCCTCGATGTCCAGGTCCCAGATATCCCTCGTATGACTTACGACGAGGCAATGAACCGGTACGGCAGCGACCGGCCGGATATGAGATTCGACCTCGAACTCGTCGACGTTTCCGATATCGCCGAAAAAACCGATTTCAAAGTCTTCAAAGATGCACTGGCAGCTGGCGGAATGGTCAAAGCCATCTGTGTGCCAGGCGGTGCGGCGATGACTCGAAAAGAAACCGATTCGCTTGCAGAATGGGTTAAACAATTCGGCGCAGGCGGGTTACCGACCACCAAAATCGAAAACGGTAACCTCGTAACAGGCGTCGCCAAATTCCTCGATGACGTCAAAGACGATATCATCAGTCGAATGAACGCCAACAACGGCGACCTGCTCTGTTTCGGCGTTCACACAAAACCCGCCATCGTTCTTCGTACACTCGGCGAACTCAGAATCAAACTCGCCGATATGCTCAAAATGATCAAGCCCGGACTGTGGAAATGGGTCTGGATCGTCGACTTCCCTCTCGTTGAATGGAACGAGGACGATAAACGTTGGGACAGCCTCCATCACCCATTCACCGCACCCGTCGATGACGATATCCATAAACTGCAATCTGACACCGCAAACGTGAAATCCAAGGCTTACGACCTCGTACTTAACGGATCCGAACTCGGCGGCGGATCCATCCGTATCCATCGCTCAGACGTTCAACAGCAGGTCTTCAACCTGCTTGGAATCGATGAGGTTAAAGCACGTATGAAATTCGGATTCCTCCTCGATGCATTACAATTCGGCGCTCCGCCTCATGGCGGCATCGCATTCGGACTCGACCGGATTGTCATGCATCTTTGCGCCACGACGAATATCCGTGACGTTATCGCCTTCCCGAAAACTCAAAACGGGGCTGATCTCATGACCGAAGCGCCTTCCCCCGTTGATGATGCTCAACTCAAAGAACTGCACATTCGCCTCGCTTTACCCGCTAAAACGAAAATCGGCGCCGCCCTTTGAACGATACGTCTATATTCTGTCCCGACTGATTCTGACTCGAACTCTGATCTGCCATGTGTGGAATAGCCGGTATCGTCCGATTTGATGATAGACCGATCGAGACCAGGCGACTCTACGCCATGCTCGAACACCTCAGGCATCGTGGTCCCGACGGCAACGGTATCAGCGAACACCAACGATGCGCCTTGGTCCATACTCGACTCGCCGTGATCGATCCGCCCGGCGGCTCCCAACCCATGCACCTGCCGAAAATAAACAACGTCGGCCCGCTTCACCTCGTCTTCAACGGTGAAATTTACAACCATCGAGAACTCAGACGAACGCTCGAACAACGTGGACACCGATTTTTCTCAGATCACTGCGATACCGAAGTTATCCTGGTCGGGTTTCGAGAATGGGGCTCCGAACTCCCGAAACGCCTTTCCGGCATGTTCGCCTTCGCCATTTGGGATGAATCACAAAAACAACTCTTTCTCGCTCGCGATCGAATGGGGAAAAAACCGCTTTACTTCCGTAAAGAACATAACGAACTCATTTTCGCCAGCCTCGTCGCAACGATCGTAAAATCAGACCGGCTCGATAACCGCCCTCGTTCTACTACCATCAATCAGGCGGCTTTACAGACTTACCTCCGGCTCGGATACCCTTTCCAACAATCCATGATCGAAGGTATCGTGGAACTCCCACATGCACACTGGATCGCTTTCGATCGATATGGCCGCGAAAAATGCGAATCCTACTGGCAACCCCCGCCTGTGTCACTGGCAAATACCACAATCGACGCGACACAGGTACTCGATGAAATCCTGAATGAGGCCGTTACCCGACGCCTGGATGCCGATGTGCCACTCGGTTGCTTCCTTTCAGGCGGTATTGATTCTTCCCTCATCGCTGCCATCGCTCAAAAACAACTCGCTGATTATGGACCGCGACTCAAAACGTTCAGCGTCGCCATGCCCGCGGCACAATACGACGAATCAGAATACGCTCGCTCCGTCGCTGATCATATCGGCGCCGAACATATCACGCTCGAAACCAATCCCGGCCAGGCTGTCGATGATCTGTTACAACTCATGGCCGTCAGCGGCGAACCCACCGCTGACAGCTCGATCCTACCGACCTACTGGCTCTGCAAAGCTACACGCCAACACGTTGCAGTCGCTTTGTCAGGCGACGGCGGCGATGAACTCTTTGGCGGGTACGACAGGTACCGCGCTATTCGAATTCTCAATAAACATGCTTGGTGGCTGAAACACCTGCCACAACGTTCGCTTGATTCCACTAACCAGAAATCTCGACGAACACGGCTGAAACGACTGATACAAGCCGCTCGCTGCGGTAACTGTTCCGCGACCCGTTATCATCACATGATTCACCTGTTCACAAGTAAACAATTGTCACTTCTGGGATTAAATTGCGATCCTCTAACAGCCAGGGAACCGCACCTAACGCCTTTACCGCACTGGCAGGATCACGGCAACGATGATATCCATGCCGCCATGCAATGGGACCGAAATCATTACCTGCCGTTTGATCTGCTTCGAAAACTTGACCGTGCATCCATGGCCGTCGCTCTCGAAGTACGTTGTCCTATGCTGGATTCGCAAATATGCGATCTCGCCGCCCACTGGCCCGTATCAGTCCTCATGCCCCGAAATCAACAAAAAGGACTGCTCAGAAAGGTGGCCGCTCAATACCTGCCGCGATCTATTGTCAATCGACCCAAACAGGGATTCGCCATCCCCATTGGGTTATGGTTTCGATCCACGTTAAAAGACCAATTAGTCGACCTTCTCAACCACGATTATCTACAGGATTTCGGTATCCGAAACCACGGCGTCAGAACCTTGATTGACCAGCATATCACCGGCCAATTCGATCACACTCACCGCTTATTCGCACTTCTACAACTCGCTGTCTGGATGCAATGGTTGAAAGGAATTTAAACCCATGTGGCAACCGAGCACACAAGCCCGTATCGTATCGGCTTCATGAACGACACAATGAAACCGGCATCTGAAAAACAATAGGTTAACTACTGATCCCCCAACTGAACGATTCGAGGCCACTACTGCTATAATGCTTCCGATCAGCCGACCCGAATGCATACATGATACGGAGGTAACATGAACTGTAATAATGTCAAACAAAATATCGAAAACGTGCTCAACACGCCGCAACTCGCCTCCATGGCCACCGTTACGCCAGATGGAAAACCATGGGTCAGGTATGTCATGATCGCTACCGATCCTGATGGTATCATCCGGTGCGCTACTTTCGTCGATGCACGCAAAGTCGCTCAAATCAAACAGAATCCAGAGGTCCATATCACCTGCGGCATCAATGATCCCGCCGAACTGAAACCCTATCTCCAAATCCAGGCCAACGCCGTACTCACCACCGACGATAAAGTCCGACACGATTTCTGGAACCCACCGCTTGCTAATATCTTTGACAGCCCCGACGATCCCAAATACGGCGTCATTGAAATGACACCCTACCGTATCGAATACTGGGCGCCAGGACGATACGAACCCGAAGTCTGGCTGACTGATGATAAATCCTGACATCACGCTAACAATCCGGGCGCCCGCATAACCGCGTTTCCATTTTCACACTTCCACGACTGATCAGGCCGCACGCCAACTGTTATTCACCGTTGATGACCTCTCATGGTGACAATCCATTGGAGCATAGTTACAATGCCCTCCGATCTTTTTTACTTTTTACACGATGGGGTGTTTTACACCAGTCATTGATAAAGGAAATCGCAATGCGGCATCAAATAATTATGATTCTGATGCTTGTCGTAGTTTCAACCCTCATTCTTACGGCCTGTCAGACCAGGGAAACGCATCGGTCGATTGAACCGGAAATCACAACCTACCACTACAAACCCTTCAAGGGAACCCGGTACAACCTGGTAATCGGAAAATTCGAAAATAAATCAAATTACATGCGAGGTATCTTCTACGAAAAAGATGATGACCGACTCGGATTCCAGGCAAAACAGATTCTTAAGACACATCTCTCCATGACCAACCGGTTCAATCTGCTGGATCGCGATAACATGGCCATGCTCGCTGATGAATCCGGTATCTCCGGGCAATCACAGAATCTGATGGGCGGCGAAATCGTCGTCTCCGGAGCAGTCACCGAATTCGGCCGGAAACAGGTCGGGTCTGCAGGACTCGGCGGCCTGCTCAGCGAATCGAAAACCCAGATCGCCTATTGCAAGGTGTCATTATCAGTCATCAATGTCAAGACTTCGCAGGTTCTCTACAGCTCACAAGGTGCCGGTGAATTCGACTTGACCAATGAACACGTGCTCGGATTCGGATCGACAGCAGGATATGACGCCACACTCGCCGACAAGGTACTCAATCTCGCCATGCTCGAAGCTGTCAATCACCTTGTCGACGGACTGGAATCAGGTGCTTGGTCGATGCAGTAATGTCATCAACAGGAAAACAATCATGATACGTTCAATGCTGGTCCTGAGTATTACGCTGTACACATTGGCGGGATGCACGCAGGAAATGTACCACTGGGGTGACTATGAGAAATCGGTTTACTCGTATTACAACTCGCCTGACTATTCACTTGAAGCCGATCTCATGAAACTCAGACAACAGGCAGACAAAATCGCCCTGAACGATAACGTACCGCCGCCCGGCCTGATGGCACACATCGGGTATCTCTGCAGCCAGGCTGGAGACAACCACGCAGCACGCGAATATTTCGAAGCAGAAATAAAATATTTCCCCGAATCCTCTGACTTTATGAACCGTATTATTGCGAGCCTGCCATGAATAGAACTCTTTCCATCCTTCTGTGCCTGTACGCTGCTCTTATACTGACTGGTTGCCAGACTCAATATAAAGACTATTCGCCTTTCATCACACATATGCCACGCTCCGTACTAGTTCTGCCACCGGTCAATGAGGCAGCCGACGTCAATGCAAGCAGCGCCTTCCTCTCAACCATCACGCGACCACTGGCCGAATCCGGGTATTACGTCTTCCCCGTCGTCATGGTGGATCAGTACATGCAAAGACAGGGCGCACCCTTACCCGGTGATATGCACAATATCCCCATCAGAAAACTCGGCGATGTGTTCGGCGTCGACGCGGTGCTCTATGTCGTCATCCATGACTGGTCCGTCAAATACATCGTCCTGAATTCTGTCACCGAAGTAACCTTGTCCTTCCAGATGGTGGATGTCAACTCAGGCGAAACACTCTGGGCCGTCAATGAACAGACTTTCACGGAAAGCTCAAGCCAGTATTCAGACGGTTCACTAATCGGCATGGTCGCTTCTGCCACCGCATATGCCATCACCAGTGCCGCTACTGATCACGAAAAAGACGTGGCACGTATGGCCAACAACCAGATACTCTGTTGTCCGACAAATGGCCTGATCAAAGGTCCACGACACCCGCAACACGAACAGGATGTCCAACGCATCATCGCACGACAGGAAAAACAGAACTCCGGATCCTAGCTCGACAGACTACCCGGCCCGCATACCCTGCTGAACAACGTCACCGTACTGCCGGATTCAGAAAAAAACCGACATATTTCCACAGAACACAGCAAGAGCTCCGGCGGTTGTATAATACCGCTGACCAACCCTCAAACCCCGACCCTGTATTACGGGTTGATTCATTAAAATGACCGGAATGACTGATGATCACCAGCAAATACGCTATTACGACGCAAATGTTTGCCGCTATGTTTCTGCTCGGCGCCGCTGCTGTGATCATCGGCTGCGCCTCGCGGAATGTCGGACTCCTGCCGGAACAGATCGGACTCCTGATCGCGGCACAAAGCATCGGGTTCATGATCGCGGTTACCCTCGGCGGACTCCTCGCTGATCGCATCCCCAACAATTTCCTGCTGCTCGCAGGTTGCCTGTTGCTCGGCATTGTGCTTCCCATGGTTTTCCTCTCCGAATGGTTCGTTCTCAACTTCTTGCTGATTCTCATGATGGGAATGGGGATGGGTATCTACGAAGCTGTCGCAGACCCGGCGCTCATCCGAACACACCCACATAAACAAGAACTGTTCATCAATATCAATCATTTCTGCGCCACCTTCGGTTCACTGCTGCTGACCGCCTTTGTGCTTGTAAAAGCCGATGACTGGCGTGATCCGATCATCTGGATTGCCGCAGGGGCAGGACTGCTCGGCCTGGCCGCCGTCTTCACCGACTGCGGCAGCGGATCCGGAAACAATCCCGCACGCAACATACAGAAACTCGACTTCCAGCACATGTTCCTGCGCGACGGCCTGTGGATGCTCTTCCTGGCTATACTGGTCGGCATCGGTATCGAAGCAGTGGCATTTGGTTATATCCCCAGTATTTACACACTTATCTGGGGGTTCAGCGACTTCCAGGGTAAACTCGGCCTCCTGCTCGTTATCTCCGGTGTCGCCACCGGCCGCTTTCTCACCAGCTTCTTCTTCAAACGTAACATGATGGACAAGGCCATTGTCCTCCTGCTCATCGCCTGCGGCGCAATGTCCTGGCTTATCTGCTTCTTGCCATGCCGGCTACCGGTTCTTCATTTTCTCTCATTCCTCTTCGGTGCCGCCTCCGCACCCATCGCTCCTTTCGCCATGACCATCGCCGGCATGAAATACCCTCATAAGGCCGGACTCGTGCTCGGAATACTCAAAATCAGTGTCCCCACCGGCGCTATCCTCGTACCTCTGGGCATCTCCAGCCTGAGCCAACTGACAACCTTTAATGATGCCCTCCTCCTCCTGCCGACCGTCTGCGTATTCTCGGCTATCATTCTTCTACCACTGATGCGAATTACCGTAACCACAGGCAATCAAACAGGAACTACGGAAGCATAATGGCAGAAAAGGCTCCTGCTTGCCTTTTATTACATACTGCGGACGATAGCGACGAATTGCGGACCTGATCAATAATACAATGCGATCACGTTGATTATTACGTAAGCGTCCGGCCAACCCATCTTCCCACAAGCCCGGCAGGCGCAATAATG
>CAYRND010000144.1:0-9079 GCA_964425365.1 uncultured Phycisphaeraceae bacterium | reverse complement strand
TGTTATCGGCTTGCCCCGGTGGTAAACTTGAGCTTTTATAGCGCTGTAGTGTTATTGCGCCTGCCGTGGTTGTGGGAAGATAGTTTGGCCGGACGATTACGGCTTAAGCGGCTTGAGGCTTGGGGCTTGAGGTGGAGAACCATGAAGCAAGTGAGAGGGGAGTTCAAGGTTCAAAATTGGCGGAGGGTTGAGTCTTGGGTGTGGTTGGGGGGGGGTCAGTATTTACGGACGTTGACGGATCGGCCGGTTTTTCGTTTTCTGTTGATCATTTTTCTGCCGTTTCGGGTGCGCATTCTTGCACGGAATCCGAATTTTCTAACGCGTTTGATGAGGCTTCTTCTTTTGGGGTAATGGGTGGGCATAAGTCACCTGTTCCGTGTGAGTTACTGAGAGTTCACGAATCTATTCTCGCCGTCATGGCCGAGTTTCGGGTAACGTATCGGTTTTATCAGAGTTTCATATCACTCTTTGCCGGAGTCGTTACCTGATCACCCGCGATTCGTAATACGCGTTGCCTCGCCGGTCGAGAATTCGCAGCGTAATTACGGCGGCGTCGGGTGAAAGATCGGAGATAATAGCATGCCAAGGCTCGTATGTCGAGTCGAATATGAGGTCGTCCGGAAGGACCGGGAGGTATTCTTTTTCGCTATCGAGCACGTATGCTATTGATTTTATTGGAGATAGGTCATCTCTGGCGATAGCGGAAAGGGTCAATGTATCGTCATTGCGTTTGAGTGTCAGGTTATCGAGTGCAGGGGGCGTGTGGTCGACGAGTACGGGATCGCTTCGCCGAGATGCGGTTTTTGCCATATCACCGGGATTATTGAGTCGGTCGTCCGCTGAGATTCGTAGCAGGTACCGCCCGTCGGGTACCTGTCGGGTCTGCCACTCGTAGCTGTTCTGGTGGATATCGTCATCGATTACGAGCCATGTGTCGCTGCCTGCGGGTTGGTATTCGAGTTTGAAGATGAGTTCGTCGTTGTTGTCATCTTCGGCTTCCCATTCGACGTTCAGTGAGGTTGACGGAGGTTCATCATCCCGAGCCCCGGCAGCCCCAGCCCGACCGCCGAGCGGGCCGCCCTGTCGGTTATCTTCATCGGGATAAGAAGCTGCGATGGAGTTGATCCTCGGTTTGATATTCGGTGTGATATATGCCAGTTCGACGACGTCGACATGTGGGCTCCGGTTGTCGTCGCCGGTGCAGGTGATCCGGTACTGCAGGAATCTGGCCGGGGGCGACTGGACTGTCATTTCCCGTGGCTGGAGTGTCGGCAGTTCATCGCCTGGCATGAAGACCTGTGCCTGTGACCATCGTGACCAGAAATCACTATCGGGATCGGCGACGTTACCGCTTCGCGTTTCGATCGTTACGGAGCAGTCGACGGGGACATCGACCGTCAGTTTGAATGTTCCCCAGAGGCTGACCTGTGCGGCGTCGAGTACAGTGCCGGTGTAGGTTCCGCGTCCTGCAAGTTCGCTGCTGAAACTGATCAGAGCGGCGGGATTTGATGTACCGAGCAGAATCCGGTTATCTTCGCCAGTCACGATGGCGGTGATCTGTTCGGCATCAAGATCGGCAAGCATAGCGGTTTCGTTGTCGGCGAGGCTGACGGAATAGATCTGTCCTGCGTTGCCCGTTGTGATGAGAAGCTGGTGATCGACGTGGAGCAGTCCGAGTATCATGACGGATTCGCGGAAAACTTCGCTGACGAACCCGAGCGAATCGATGCGATAGACCGCGTTTCCATCTTTAGCGGGTCGTTGCGGCATAACAGGTTTGGACCGTGACGGCCCGGCGGCGGCCTGTCGTCCGATGGGCAATTGAGATTCTCCGGGTCCGGCCTGCAGTACGCCCGATTTTTTTGCGGCATCAAGCCGTGAGCGTACGACCTCGCGTAAGCGATCATATTGATCTGAGGTGGGCAGAGGGTTCCCGTTGTCGGTGGTGACATCGCTATCGCCGATCGTCTTTTCTGATTCATTGTATGTTAAGGTGTCTGTCCGATACCTGCCGGCCTGTTCAATGGGATTGTCTGTTTCAGTGCTATCGTGCCTCTGTTGATCAGCGTTGTGATCGGAATCAGACGAATTATCCGTCCGGTCATTCTGTAGCGGTGTCGATTGGATCTGCTGCTCCGTTTGGTCGGCCGGTTGCAGGTGGATTTCGTCTGGCATCGGCGGTGCGGGTGGTTCGGGTGGTGCAGGAGGCCCGTTATCTTTTTCCGGTCGGCCTGCCGGTTGTTGTTGTGGCTGATCGAGTCGTCCGGGTCTGGCCTGTTCGGCATCTGCGGTGCCAGCGTAGACCGAGCCGTCGTCCATCACGACGATATCGCCGATTTCGGGCTCATCCGCATCGTAGAGAACAAAAGCATCGTAGTTCAGGTGGTCATCGGAAGGTGTGAGCCGGTAGACCAGGCCGTCCGTATCCGTACCGGCGAAAATCCGACCATCTTTATCCGTTGCGAGGCAGAGTACGTTGGTCTGCATACTGTCGAGTATGACACGAACACCTGGTTGAACGAACGGCGGGTCCTGTTGATCATTGAGGTTTTCACCGGGGTGATTATCCGCTTGCTGGTCGATTACCTGTTCGTTATCCGCATCGTTGCGGGCAGCGTTTTCAGGCTGGTCATGGATAACGAGATCATCGGGTGTAACGGCGATCACGTATCCTTCGGTGCCGGTGGCGAGAAAGATGGTATTTCCGGAGACGATAACATCCCAGATGTAGCGTATACCATCGAGCGAGACGATGGTATTGAGTTGATCATGTTCAAGTAATGCGAGCCTGGCTGGCTCGCCGCTGATGGCGAGCAGGAGCCGGCCGTCGTATTGCCCGAGTGCGAAGACCTGTTCGCCGGTCAGGTCGATGACAGGCGTGATGTCTTCGTCGGTCAGTTTGAGCAGTTTTCCATCGGGTCCTGCGGCGATATACCATTCGCCGCTGATTTCCTGTATATCGAAGATTGCGGTCGCGTGTTCCGGCATATCGCCGATGGTGTCAGTGCGGTTCGCGAGTCTGATTCGTCCGAGGTCGGTGATAACGACGTTTTCCGTATCGCCGCCTTCGAAGTCGGATTCGGTGGCATGTCGCCATATCTGAGGCTGGACCGCGTGTAGTTGTGATGCAGCGAGTAGCACGATGGTAATCAGCAGGTATCGGCTTACGACGGTTAGCATATCTGACATAATGAATCCTCAAGATCAGTCACGACCGCGTGTAACGCGGCGTGAAGCAAGTTATCATTGGTTATTCCGTGCCGGTTTTAATGTAGCGGTTGCGTTATTTCGAACGCTGACGGTGAACATCAGTTCGCCTTCGATAGCGGTATCCATTTCGATCTGCCTGTCGATCGTTTGAAAGTAGGGCATTGCGAGGGTTGTGCCGGGTGCGGCGATTACAGCCCTCCGGCTGGAGGGCAGATCGGGCAGTTCGTTTCGTCCGATGGCGATGTTCATGTCCATGAGTTGCAGCATCATATAGATTCTATCGCGTCTGATATCGGCCAGCTCACTGATGGTGTGGAAGATATCATCGATCGAGGTAGCGTAGAACATATGAGGATGATTGGCCAGATACCGTCCGGCGTATCCGATGGCATCGGTCAGGGTGAATTCGTAATCACCTTCGGCGATGTGTTCCGGGAGTTTGAAGTCGAGTCGTTTTTTAACGATAGGTTTGCCGTACGGCTGAAGTTGAACGGTCAAGCCGATGGTATCGCCCGGTTCGACTTCGCTCTGATCGAGCCAAGCCCCTGCGAGCGTGGCGGTACGCAGTACCGGCTCGATTCGGACATTGAGTTTGAGTTCATGGATTTGAAGTGATTCATAGGGGTTCTGCATCATCATGGCGAAGAGGGGCATGAGTTCAAAAGCCAGCTCCATGGCGGAACCACGCGGGATCATGTTGTCGATTTTGAGCACGCGATCGCCGGTGAAGGTGACATGGCCGTTGATGTGCATGGTGTTATCGATGGGTAGTTTCTGCTGAGCGTCGAGGCTCTGGATAACGCTGATGACACTGATAATCGGAGTGAACAGCGGATGGTGAACGATCTGGTAGTGATATGTATTAGTGGTGTACCCCGGCATATCGACGTGAACTTCCGCTGGGAACGCGATGAAGTGTTCGCCGGGTATCCCAGCGACACCAGCAGCTTCGTCGCGGACGAGCGAGCCGGTGATTTTCAGGCTTCCCGAGTTCTTGAAGCTGGACAGATAGTTCGGCACGATGAAGTTGACATAGCCAGTGGCCATTGGCAGAGCGGCATCCCCGAACCCGAACATCGGGTGTCCGAACCCGAGTACGGTACCATCTGGAAGTACGTCGGTCACGGTACCGGCGGCAGCGAGGTCGAGATCGCCCCAGACGAAAGGAATGGCCAGGACGCTGCCCCGTTCGAGTCGCAGGTGATCGAGATCGATTCCGGGTGGCGGGGGAGCCGAGAGATAAGGCCGGTTGTCGGCCATGGCCATGATACCGCCCTGTCGCAAGAGTGGATCAAGGAGTCGTGCGAGATCGGGATTGGCCAGCGTCATGGGTAGCATCATCGGCCTGATCGTGGCGGTATCGGTCAGATGGCCGGGAGTGGGGAGGTGACGTTGAGTCAAGTTTCGATCCGTTGTCCGTTCTGCAGCCGTTGGCTGCATGAGTTTGATGTATGCCTCAAGTCGGGCGAGATGATTCTGGTTGGGTTGGATGAGTGCTGCGGCATCGCGTAATGCCAGGAGTGTTCGCAGGCCCATTTCGGAATCGTGTCGAGCCTGCGTTTCGGGCGTGGATTCTGGTGGTTTTGCGCGTGTGGCGATGTCGAGCATATATTCGATAGGCTGTACGCCGACCATGCAATCCTTGGTGAGCATATAACCGAGGGCGAAAGCCCCGATAAGCCGGCCGCCCTTACCGGGCTGCTGTGATTCGGCGTCGTCCCATAAGTAGATAGGTGATCCGGACATACCCTGTACGGGCCCGTTTTTCTGCATGACGGGATCGGTACAACGAATCCAGATGAGGGACTGCCTAGGCTTATCCTGATTGTGGTTGATACTGATGACTTCGACGGGGAAGGGTTCGATATCGGTACCCTTGAAGACCGTGAGGCCGTAGCCTTTCATACCGATTCTGACTTCATGGAGTTTCATAACAGAGTCGTGGTCAGGTCCGTGGTTGTTATCCTGGCCGTATGCCTGAAGGGAGTATGCGAAAGTACCCGATAAAAAGACAATAACGGCAAGCGGTTTCATGAGATGATTTGAGCATTTCATGAATCCAGCGTAGTGATCTTGCCAGGAATTGACAAGTGTAAAGTGGTGGTTAATACTAACAATATCCGCTGCCATAGCGGCGCTTTGACCGGGATCAAGGCCGCCGCCGCGGCACCGGGTGGACGTGAAGTAAAGCTGATTACCTTTTACTTTTCCATCCGTGAATCTGCCATGGACAAACGAGCATTTGAATCATTCGGTTACCAGTTCAAGGACGTCTCATTACTGGAAGAAGCGCTGACGCATGCGTCGAGTGCTGATCATCGTTTAGACAGCAACGAGCGTATGGAGTTTCTGGGCGATGCGGTCCTGGGTTTCGTAGTGTGTGAGTATATTTACGAGACGTATCCGGAACTTCTTGAAGGCGAGCTGACGAAGATCAAGAGCGCCGTGGTGAGCCGTCGCATCTGCGCGAAAATCAGCAGCAAGTTGAATCTTGCGGACATGTTGAACCTGGGTAAGGGAATGATCGGTCGTCAGGAACTCCCGAGCAGTGTTGAGGCAGCGGTATTTGAATCGATCATTGCGGCGATCTACCTTGACGGTGGTATGGAAGCGGCGAGGAAGTTCATACTCGATTATGTCGGGCCGTATATCGAGGAATCGGCGGATTCGACGCACCAGCATAATTTCAAGAGTGTTCTGCAGCAGTATGCTCAGAAGCATCTGCCGAGCAATCCGAGTTATATTCTATTGGATGAAAAGGGTCCGGATCATGCGAAGTGTTTTGAAGTCTGTGTTGAGATCGAAGGTCGGCGATTCGGATCATCGTGGGCGAACTCGAAGAAGGAGGCCGAGCAGAAGGCGGCGCTGAATACGCTATCCGAACTGCAACTCGCTCAGATAGACAGTCATGGCAAGGTTATTCTGCTTTCGCCGTTGAACGGCGAGTCCGCCAATGTCAACAACCATGCTGAGAATCAATAGCAGGCGCGGATTCCAGCCATGTGCCGTGCAGGTTATAACAGCACTCACCTGCAAGCCATTGGCGTATGGTAAACGGCTGAACAGTTGTTGTGATGTTTCAGGATGATCGGCCGCCGGTTCGCAGTTGCGATTCGGCATCGAGCCAGTTCTGATGGTCCTGGCCCATGGGTCGGCCTTTCTGCAACCAGATGTCATAGGCCCGTTGTGCGATCTGGTCGTGTGTCAGGGTAATGACGACTTCCGGCTTATTTTGTTTGCTGGAAGCAGTCGATGGTGCGTTGGCAGCCGTTTTTGCGGTTTTTGCAGGAGTCCTGGTGTTTTTGGCGGTTTTCGTGGTCGTTTTGGTGCCTGACTTTGTTTTGGCCATAGCGGAACATCCTTTTCCTAAATAAACATTGGCGGGTAGAGGTAATCCAATGTCGTTACTCCCTGATTCAGGATATGAGCAATTATAACATTGTCAATAACCCGGGCCACGGATTATCTGTTAATTTTCAGTTGATTCCAGTCTGCCGGCGAGAGTAAGGCGGTGGTCATCACTGGTTCTGTGAGATCTTGAGAGTCTGGATGATATCGGAGACATGGCCGTCGACTTTGACCTTAGCCCAGTAGCGTGTGATCATGCCCTGTGGGTTGATAAGGCAAGAGGTACGGACAATTCCTGACGTTTTTTTCCCGTACAAATTTTTTTCACCCCAGGCGCCGTATTTCCGGGCGGTATCCCCGTCGGGGTCGACCAGTAGCGGGAAAGGCAGGTTATGTTTCTGAATGAACTTTTTGTGGGACGATTCGGTGTCACGGCTGACGCCATAGACAACGGTATTAGCGTGTTGAAGCCTGGTATAATGGTTTTTGAAGTCGCAGGCTTCGGTGGTGCAGCCGGGGGTCATATCTTTGGGGTAGAAATAGAGGATGACCCACTTGCCTCTGTGGTCAGCGAGTCGATGGATATTGCCGTCCTGATCTTTGAGTCTGAAGTCGGGTGCTTTTTTGCCCGGTTCAATAAGGGCGTGTTCGGTGGTGTCTGTTTCAACTGATTTTTTCATGATAAGCCGCCTCTTATGTCAGGTTAAAGTTTGTATTCTGGTAGCGTTATGTGGATCAATCCAAATTACAGCTATTTCAGTAGTCATATTATTTCCATGTAAATGAAATAAAACGTGTCCGCCGGTGTTGCGTGCAACGTATTCCGTTGGGTTACTAGTGACGGTCATCTTAAATTGATACACTTTGTCAGGGAATGCAGCAATTGAAGCAGGTATCGTGATTTGAATCAGGAGTTCAGCAGTGGCGAAGAAACCGAAACGGGCATTGATCACGGGAATAACCGGCCAGGACGGGTCGTATCTGGGTGAATTGCTTTTGGGCAAGGGATATGAAGTCCACGGTCTGATCCGCCGGTCGAGCAGTTTCAATACCAGCCGTATCGAGCATTTGTACCGAGATCCTCATTTGAGTGAAGTGCCGCTCCACCTGCACTATGCTGATCTGACGGACGCGAACAGTCTTTCGCGTCTGATGTCTGATATCAAGCCGACGGAGGTTTATAACCTGGCGGCCCAGAGTCATGTACGAGTCAGCTTCGACCAGCCGATATTCACAGCGGATGTGACAGGGGTAGGGGCATTGAAACTGTTGGAGGCCGTGCGTAATTTCCAGGAGATCAGCGGATACCAGATCCGTTACTATCAGGCGTCGAGTTCTGAGCAGTACGGGAAGGTGGTGGAGATTCCGCAGACTGAGAAGACGCCGTTCTATCCTCGCAGTCCGTATGGCGTTGCGAAGGTGTATGCGCACTGGATTACGGTGAATTACCGTGAGAGCTATGATCTTCACGCGTCGTGCGGGATTTTATTCAACCATGAAAGTCCTCGCCGCGGTGAGACGTTCGTGACGCGTAAAATCACGCGTGCGGTGGGTCGGATCAAGCACGGGCTTCAGAAGAAGCTGTTTCTGGGGAATCTGGATGCGAAGCGAGACTGGGGCTATGCCGGTGACTATGTCGAGGCGATGTGGTTGATGCTGCAGCAGGAAGAGCCGGACGATTATGTTATTGCGACGAATAAGACCTATGCCGTCCGGGAGTTCTGTGAAAAGGCGTTTGCCTACGTGGGGCTGGAGTACCAAGATTACGTGTCGATGGATAAGCGATACATGCGTCCTGCTGAGGTGGATGTGCTTCTGGGCGATGCATCGAAGGCGGCGAACAAGCTGGGTTGGCAGCCCCGTGTCGACCTGGATAAGCTGGTCGGGATGATGATGGATCATGATATGGAGCTGGCATCGCAGGAGAAAACGCTGGTGGATGCCGGTCATAAAAGTGTTCAGCAGATTGAGCGATAATCAGGCGAATTCGGGATCAGACGATGTTATCTTTATCAGAATGTCGGATATGTGTGACCGGCGGCGACGGATTTCTGGGCCGGCATCTGTGCGCTGCCTTGAAGGCGAAGGGCGTGGAGTCATCAAATCTGTTCATTCCGCTGATTGATGATTATGACCTGACCCGCGAAGCCGATGTGATCCGTCTGTATGACGATGCGTGTCCGGACGTTGTGATCCATCTGGCGGCGGAGGTGGGAGGGATCGGTGCGAACCGTGCGCACCCGGGCCGCTTTTTCTATGCGAATATGGCCATGGGTCTGCACCTGGTGGAACACGCGCGAATCCGGAAGATATCGAAGTTTGTCCATACTGGTACGGTTTGCGCGTATCCGAAGTTTACGCCGGTGCCATTCAGCGAGAAGGATATCTGGAACGGCTATCCTGAAGAGACGAACGCGCCATACGGCGTGGCGAAGAAATCGCTGTTCGTGATGCTCGACGGATATCACCGCGAGTACGGTCTTCCCGCGGCGGTCGTTGTGCCGGTGAACCTGTACGGTCC
>CAYRND010000143.1:0-9159 GCA_964425365.1 uncultured Phycisphaeraceae bacterium | reverse complement strand
ATCATCACTGCTCTACACTGTCAAGGGTGTGGGTTGGCCGGACGCTTACATTATTTTAATGCGGGGTGCGGTGATTTACAATTGTCGGTCGTGTGTATCAAGTTTCGCACATTTGTCAGTAGATCTCCGTGTGAGAACCGCGATGCAGTGCTTTCGTGGTTTTGCCGGTGATTCGGGTGCGAAACGGGTGTTTGGCAGCGGGGTATGGGTTTATGGGATGCCGTAAATCAGTTCATCGACGTAGATCCAACTGTTTGCTGATCCTGTTGATTCGATTCTGAGCGTATGTTCGCCGAAGGGCAGGTTGCCCTTGTAGTAGATTCGCTGCTGGAGCTGCTGCTGCGGTGCGATGTAATCGACCGTTGCGTATTCGACATCGTCAATGAAGACGGTGATGCCTCCGCCCCAGGTCTGTTTTTCTGCGATCAGTTCGATCGATATACCGGTGAATGTGAATTCGGCGTACGCGGTACTGCTGTTGCTTTCGTGTGTGGTGTTATTGGTACGGCCACCGACTTCGGAGCGGTATATCCATTCCGTGGAGTAGGTGACGCTCGGGTCGCCGTCGTCGACGAAGATGAACTCGGGAACGGCGGTTTCCCGAACCGCGTTGGAGGGCATGGACTGGCCGTTGTTGTTGTATGCCCGTACGCGATACTCGTATTCGACGGATCCGATCAGGCCGGTGTCGGTATAGGTGACGACATTGGAGCCGGTGGTATGAACGGTTTCGTAACTACCGAGCGGGTTGGTGATTCGTCGTTCGATTTTGAACCCGAGTTCGTTATCAGCATTATCGAGCCAGTCGAGTTGAACGGCGCGTGTCTGTCCTGCGGCGGTCAGTCCGCTTGGCGGGTTGGGAGCTACGAGAGTGGTTGCGGACGCCTGCGGGTTCGGTCCGAGTGACAGTAGCGGTGTGCCCTGGTTATCGCGGATGAACGCGAAGAGCTGATAGTTGTATTGCGTACCGGCGTCGAGGTTCTCATCGAGGTGTACGGTGGTATCGGCTGGCAGATCGATGTAATAGCCGTCGGTCCGCGTGATGCGGAACCCTTCTTCGGTGGTGGTATTGTCGAACCAGGACAACTCGACGGTATTGGCATCGAGCGGAAGAGCGGCGAGGTTATCCGGCGAGGGCGGTCTGCGGTTGGGCATGGCGCTGACCAGGTTGGACGGTCCGGATTCATGGGGCCAGGTATCGACGGCGGTGATGTAGTACCAGTAGGTGGTTTCGTTTTCGACGTTAGAGTCGGTGATATTCGTACCCATAAAAGCGACGGAGACGACCTTGAACGGTCCGGATTGGCTGGTGGCGCGTTTTATTTTGTAATAGACCACGGGCAGGTCACCGCCGGTACCGGGTGTCCATGAAAGCTGGACGTATCCGTCTCCGGCGATAACGTTTTCAGTGGGTATGGTTGGCGCGAGCGGGGGGTCGGGTATATTCGGCGTGGCGGAGCTTTCGTTGGAGAAAGTCGAGTACCCTTGATCATTGTATGCCCGTATCCGGTAGGTATAAGTGATACCGAGTGATACGTTGGTATCGTCATAGCTGGTGACTTTTTCACCGAGATCGGCGATGACTTCGTAAAAAGAGCCTTCCTTTCGCTGCAGTTCGAATCCCTGTTCGTTGTCGGAATTATCGCCCCAGGTCAGTTGGATTTTATGATTGGTGGGTGTCACAACCGCGACGGCCTCGAGCGAAGCGGGCGGGTTGGGGGTTGGAATTTCTGGAATCAGTCCGAATGCGAATACAGCGCCGTAGGATTCGTCTGAGGATCCCCCGCGATCGAACCAGATAGCGGAGCCTGCGGCCTGAGCCATGCCGTTATCCATCCAATCACCCAGCAGTGCGACGTCGTAGCCGAACGAATCGTCGTCGTACATGGACGCAGCGACGATATCGGGGATGGTATCGAACGCGGGTCCGCCGTAGTAGACGTAGACTGCTCCGCTGTTATCAGCGGCCAGGTCGCTGTACCTGGCGCCGACGATCATATCGGAATAGCCGTCGCCGTTGAGGTCCCTTCCGCCGTCGATACTCCATCCGAACTGATCGCCGATGTACTCGCCGTCGATGATGATGTCCGGTACGTTGTCCATGCCGGGCCCGCCGTAGAGGATGTATACGCGGCCGGCCGCATCACCGAGCGGATACCAGGGTGCGCCGATGGCGACGTCGTCGTAGGTGTCGTTATTGATGTCGCCGATGCCGGCGACCGAGTGGCCGAGTAAACTATCAATTTCACCTGTTAACTCTAAATCACGAATATTGTCCATAGGATTGCCACCGAAAAAGATCGCCGCCTGTCCAACATATTCAACATCAGGGGTGGATATAGAAAAGCTCTCTTCGCCAACAATTAAATCATCAAATCCATCCTTGTTGAGATCGCCAGCGCAACTAACACTTATTCCAAAATTTGCTGCTATTTTTGCGCCAAAAGCAGTTATATCGGGGATGCTATCAGGAGAAGAAGAGCCGAAAAATATATCAATGCGTCCATCACCAGTATAGGGTGTCGTTTTGCCATGAAATGGTGCGCCGACGACAAGATCATCATATGTGTCATTATTAAAATCGCCGCTGGCCAGACTGGCTCCGAACCAGGCTTCAGGAGAACCGATGCCATCAATAATAAGCTGTCTTGCCCCGAAATTACCACTGGAGCCATAAACGACCCACACTGCACCTTGATTAGGCAAGCCGCGGTCACTGAATCTTGCGCTTATTGCAATATCATCGAAATCATCACCATCAAATCTGCCGATGCCGCATACATCGTAACCGAGTTGATCACCAGTATATTCAGCCAGGAGTCTATAATCCCAAGCTGTTCCTGCGCTACCACCGCCGAGAAACAGGTAACCTGCACCGCCATCCACGTCGCCGGAGTCCTGAAAAGGAGCGCCGATAACAACATCGGGGATTCCATCGTTGTTGAAATCACCCGCGTAAGCGACACTAATTCCGAAATTGTCATCGATCGCTTCGCCCAGAAAATCGACTATCGTAACCTGGGTAACACCTGGCGGTAAAAAATTGATATTCTGTGCAGATACATGTGTCGGGTCAGTACATAACAGTGATATAGCGACAACAACAAAAATAAAGCAGTATAAAGATTTCATTTTCTCTCTCCCCGTAAAAATTATCCGGGACAAAACGGTAGATTATCCATCACTTTCTTTAATTCGTAGGTGACCGGGTCGTAATAGTAATATTTCTGGAACTTATCCGGGTCGCATCCATCAAATAACGTCCATGCTCGCCGTACACTTTTCTGAACCTGGTCATCAGGATCATGGACAAAGAGAGCATGGCCATCCAGGTATAAAACGTTATATCCTGTTATATGGGTATCCAACTGCCAGTCCCAGAATGGATCATCCGCTACAATTGCTCTTTTCGATTCATCAATACGTTCAGGGACGTATATTTCTGTATTCCAATCCTCATTTGGGAATTCTATATAGAGCTTTGTATGAATATAATTATTACGCAACCGATATGAAATCCAAGTATGCCCACCATCCAGATCAAATCTGAAAAACTCCTGTTCATATCTGCATATTTTATTGCTGGCGCAATAAAACACCTGCCCGCCGGAAATATATCCTTCTGTAATCAGCTTGCCCATACCCCAAGGGTCATATTTATTACCAAGCCAATTCCCAAATCTTCTGACATTGCCGTTGCTGATATATTTCTTCGCCGTACAATCCGGAATCCGATCTTCGTTATCGTTCCCATACAGCATCAACCCCGCATGAATCTGATGCAGGTTCATCAGGCAATGTGCGCGTCTACCCTGTTCGCGAGCGCGACCGAGAGCGGGCAGCAGTAGCCCCATGAGTATAGCGATAGCGGAGAGCGTAACGAGCAGTTCGATGAGTGTGAACCCGCCGGTGTGCCTGTTGTCGTGTGGTTGGCCGGTCTGATCGTCATGCCCTGCTGCTGCGTGGCTGTCGTGAGGTGTGTGGTTCCTGGCGGCGATGGCGTTTTTCAGGACGACGGACAGGTAGAGTGATATCAGTGCGAGAGCGAAGATAACAGCCGCGACGGTTGCTATGTGCATTCTCCTCTGCCTGGGAGACAGTTGTACGTCGGCGTGGAAGGCGGCCTTGATATCAGCGACGGCGGGTTTCGGCTCGCGGTCGGCCCGTACGATGCCGTAGTGTTCCTCCGGGTCGCGGTCGTGGGTTTGAGCGTCGTCTGGTGCGCGTTTGCGATCGACCCACCAAGCGGGTTCGTGTGTGGGGTTATCGTAGTTTTTCCACCATTCGTCCATGAAGCTGAATACGACCGCGCCGCAGGCGCCGACGTTGATGAGTTCCTTCCAGCACTTGCGTATGATCGGTCCCTGGTGCACTTCCGGCACCTCGATGGTATTGACACCGAACTCGGTAACCAGCAGCGGTCTGCTGCCAGCGACGGGCAGGAGTTTTTCCTTGATATAGAGGCCGAACCCGATATTCGCGACCTCGGGCGGCCAGCCGGGGTATACGTCGAAGCAGGCGAGGTCCATGAAGCTCAGGTTGAGTGTCCGGACGGGCGGCCAGTTTCCGTGGCTGACCAGTACGCCGGGTCGGGCGGCGTGCATTGATTGTGTGGTGGCTTTCATCCATGCGAGAATTGCATCGCCGTGTATGGACGCAGCGGCGGGTGTTATTTCACGACCGAGCAGCCACAGCGCGATTCGCGGGTCGTCCTTGTGTTTTTCGAAGGTCTGTCGGAAGTCGTTTTCGATAGCCAGGAACCGAGCCGAGCCGAACGACTCCCACTGGCTCTGGAAGATCGGCATGGTATAGATCACGTACAGGTCGGTCTGCTGTACGAGATTGAAGAACCACTGGGGCGGGTTGACGACGGAGACGACGTTGCAGCCGATCTCTTCGATCAGTTCGAGGTCGGCCAGGACCTGCTGCTGCGAGGGCCACTCGCCGTCTGCCGGGCCGTTGTAGGGCTCCCACGGGCTGTAGTCCATGCCCTTGACGATGAATACGCTACCGTTTTTGTTAAGGTACCTGCCCTTGACGGTGAGTCTCGGCAATGTCTCGGCGTGGCAAAGTGAACTCGTCAGGGCGGTCGCCGCGATGCCGAGGCATACGGCGGCGACAACTATGAGCCGTTGTGCGGCGTCGAGAATCCGGGATGGTGTGTATCTCCACATCACGTTGATTGCCCTATCGTCACGGGCTGTTGATTCGCGTCGCGTCGTGAAGTGCCGATCAGGTCGGCCTGTAGCGATTCACTGACGGTCGGCGTTCGCTCCCTGCTGATATAGACACAGTAGAGCAGTGGCGAGCACATGAACTTCGCCGCGAACAGGTATGAACACGGCAGGTACATCAGGTGCGGCAGAGTGACGAACGGCACGGCGAGCAGAGTAAACCCGAAGATACTCTCTGCCCAGGCCGTGATCGGCACTGGCCGGTTTGATCGGATGGTATTGGTCGGAATCCACTGGCGTTTCCGTTTGAGGAAGCAGTCGATAACCCCGCGTGTGGAGATGAAGTCCACGCTGCCGTAGACCAGACCGACGACGGCGGCGAATGCCGGCCATTCGCGAAGTCGGTTATTGCCGAGGAAGAACGCGAGTGTGGGCAGGTACATCAGCAGGACCACCATAGCGCCGCCGAGTACTGAATAGAACGGGCTGAAGGTGTACTCGTGTACCGTGAGCGGCATGATCAGGTAAGCCACGAAGAGGTACGCCAGCAGTGCAAGCTGAGTGAAGTAGAACCCGATGAAGATGAAGAAGAAGAACTTCTGGTGCAGTCCGAGCTTTCCGCTGGTGATGATGGGCCAAGCCCAACGTTTGAAGACGGATGCGCAGCCGTAGGCCCATTTGTAGCTACGGGTTCGGAATGCCCAGTAGTTGTCGGGATGTGTTTCGTTGAACTCGATATCGCCGCGGTATCGGATGTGATAGCCCGCGAGGTTCATGCGAACGGCGATATCGATATCATCAGCGAATTCGCTCGGTGTGAAGCCGCCGATTTCGCGTAGCGCGCTGATTCTGAGAACGGCGTTATGGCCGAAGAAGGTCATCCAGCCGTATTTTTCTGCGGGTGAGACGAAGACCTCGAAGACGTCGATGGACTTGGCGAGCAGTTTCTGCATCCAGCCCATATCCGGGCGGGTTTCGCCGACGTTTCTGAACTGTACGCATCCGAGCTTGGGGTTCGACAGCATGAGTTCGATGCGCTGGTACCAGTGCGGATCGGTGGCCTTGGAGTCGTTATCGCAGACGAGCAGCCATTCGAAGAACCGCGGCAGTCGTTCGAGTACGTAGTTGAGTGCTCCGGGCTTCCCGCCATCGTTGGTGCCGCGTCGGAGTATTTCCAGTTGAATACCGTATGTTCCGGCGATATATCGTGCGGTTTCCTCGACGTACGCCTGGTACGCCGGGTCGCTCGAGTCATCGTGGACGAAGACTTTGAAGGGGTGCTCGGTCTTGGTTCGGCAGAGGCTTTCGAGGCAGTCTCGGTCGAGGTCGTTGCAGCAGAGGTAGACCACGGCCAGTCCGGCGCGTCTGGCGGGTTTTCGCACTTCTTCGTACAGATACTGGTTCTTGCCCACCCTGGAGAGGTAGTGTAGGAACAGGAAGATGAAGTACCCGGCGTAGCAACTGCACCAGACCTCGACGGCGGCCTTGAAGATCAGCATGGCCATAACCGGCGGCGAGGGGTTGACCTCATCGAGTTTGACGTGCATATAGACTGCGAGCAGCACGGCGAACGAGCCTGCGAACGCGAGAACGAAGAAGAGCATGATCCGCGTCATCAGGTACCTTCCGATGGCGTGGACCAGTCCGCTGCGCGAAGTGTTTTGAATGACCTTATTCGCGGCACGGAGTCGTTTGCTTTGCAGTTGTGTCATACTCATACGAAAAATAATCCCTGCTGCATTGACATCCCCTAGCAGTAGCAGGGTCGCGATTCACACCGCCGGAATACTGCAGTTTGAATCATGTTGATACGCAGCGCTCCTGTTGAACCGTTCTTATCATGCTGTGGCAGGACGACAGCGTCATCCGACCGCAAAAGTCATTCGTTTATGCTGCCCATATCCCGATCGTCGGCAGACTCATACAGGTGCTGACTGATGAAGCGATGTCACCCCTCAACGGGTTGATCAACCGCCGCACGCGTACACCCGGAAAACACAATCACATATTCAGGTGCTGCCAGTGAGGCGCCTTATTTTCACTCCGGGCCCGGCATGCGAGTATAGGTATATGTCAGGGCACCAGTTACTGAATACCATATAATACCATTTTCCCAGTCAAAAGCAATAAGAACAGTGGGAGCGGCTTGAGGCGTGAAGCGGCTTGGGGCGTGAAGCGGCTTGAGGCTTGGGGCTTGAGGCTTGGGGTTAAGAGGGGGGGGATCAATGATGCAATGAAGCAATTGGAGGGTGGGTAGTGGGAGGGGTGTTTTTTGTTGAATGGTGGTTGTCAGGGGGGGGGGGGGTTATTCATGATGGTTGCGGGCACGGGTGTTAAATTGGGGAATTTTCAGGTTTCAAAAACTTGGTGGGGGTGATGTGAAAACGGATACAGATTTTCCCTGAGTGGATCAGTGCATACGTTTAATGGCAAGGGGAATAATCTATTTGTAACGAAAATTAACCGATAAGCGGTGTGAGTCATGTTGATTCTGATTTCAAACCTGTTATGATGACGGTGCTGAGCTGGAGAGCCTGGATAAATTATTTCCATACAGACAGGCTTGAAGCGGCGTGACAATACAGTATTCAGAACCGACCGGAGCACGTGACGCGTTGAACGCTTTCGAATAACGGATTTATTGATAAAGAAAGCGAACGGCGAAAGTCATGTGAGGGGAAGAGTGCTGGGTTCGGGGCACAAATCTAGTCGTCCGCCGCGTACCACAAGTTTTTTTCAATGTGTCTGGACAGGTGTTCGTCCATGAAGTGACATGCATGCTGCTTACACGGCTGCGTTCCCGATGTTTCATGCGTTTGAAGCAAAGTGAAAACAGGCAAGTGAGTGAAGCTGCATGGCAAGTAGTTGAAAGGAAACAGTGGGTATGAGTAGTGCAAGTACCAAGTTGAAAGGAAAGATTTTTGCGATCGGGTTGAGCAAGACCGGTACCAACAGTCTGAGTCACGCCTTGAATCTGCTGGGTATCAGCACGATGAGTTTCCCGTCGGATTCACGGGTATTGGAAGGCCTACGCCAGTGCGAGTTGCCGGACTTCGGTCACTGCCGGGCGGTAACGGACCTGCCGTTGGCGGTTTATTACCGTGAGCTTGACAGGCAGTACCCTGGCAGCCGGTTCATTCTGACGGTGCGTGACAGGCAGGACTGGCTGAAGTCGATCGGCCGGTGTTGGGAGAACATGCTGGAACACTGCGAGTACGACCGTCCGTTCCGTGAGTTCACGCATTTCATCAGCACGGCGGTTTACGGGACGATCCACTATCACCCCCAGCGTTTCGGCTGTGTATACGATCAGCACGTTCATGCGGTGAAGGACTATTTCGCTGATCGGCCGGGTGATCTGCTGGTCCTTGACATCTGCGGAGGCGAGGGATGGGAGAAGCTGTGTCCTTTTCTGGGCGAGCCGGTTCCGGACGTTGCGTTTCCACGTGTGAGTCGCAGCGACAGGCCGCTCGATGTCTACCGTTCGCACGACCGCGTGGAGCATGTGGTGGGTGATCTGAAGCAGGTGGTGGTATCGGACGACCCAGTGATCCTGGTCGACCAGGACCAGTTCGCCGACAGTGATATCTATGCGAATTTCAGTATTTTTCCGTTTCCTGAACGTTCGGGCCAGTACGGCGGCCCGCCGGAGAACAGCCGCGCTGCGATCAAGGAGCTGGAGCGGCTTCGACGCGCCGGGGCGAGGTACATCGCCTTCGGCTGGCCGACGTTCTGGTGGCTGAGGCACTACTCGGAGTTCGAGTCGTATCTCAAGCAGCAGTACGAATGTGTACTACGGAACGAGCGTGTGATCGTGTTCAATCTCGACAGCCACTTCGATCCGATCGCGTTAATTCAGAAGACGTACGCTGAAGATGGTCTGACGCAGGCCGCACTCTGAGATCAGGGCGACGGTATAAGCCCCCCCCGCCCCATAGGTGTTAAGCTAAGCGGATGAATTTTTACGTCGATGGACTTGACATCG
>CAYRND010000142.1:2687-9558 GCA_964425365.1 uncultured Phycisphaeraceae bacterium | reverse complement strand
CCTGGGACCACAACGACTGGACCCACGCCGCCGGCACGGTCACGGTCAACGGCGTCGAGTACGCGGCTGCGCCGTAGGGCGCAGGAGAAAAATCCCGCACGCAAAACGGCGTCGTGAATCCGCGCGGCGCGTTTCGCCCCCCGCCATTCCCGCGCGCAGGTAATTGCCGGGCCGGTTCTTCAGCGTGTTTTCGCGGGGGTAATCACCTCTATTCCTGCATTTCAAAAAAGAATGATTGAATCGGCGAGGTTCTCCGATTATTCCCGAAAAATTTAAATTTAAAGTTGTACGCCGGGAGCGGGATGGTAAAATTATGAAAATACGCCTGTTACCGGGCATCACCGAGCACGCAAGGGAGGTGGTGGATTTGCCTTTCACGAGGAGCCGAGGGACACCTTTTTTCTATCAATGTTTCCCGTCTATCCGCGGTTCCCTATGCAATCTCCCTCGCGGCTCGAAAAGCATCCCGGAAAGGGTTTTCGGCCCGGCAAAGAACGCTCCGCCCTTCCCGGCCGCGACTGAAACACGGACGACCCGCCCGCCGGACGCCGGGCGACAAGGCAGACTGAAAGGAACGACATGAGGGGACTGACCTACGGCGCGCTGAAGATGCTCAAACGCTGGTACCGCGCGATCCTCGGCAGGCAGGCCCGCGCCCGCTTCCGCGCGGCCGCCGCGCGGCTGCACCACCCGGCGCCTGAAGCAAGGCCGATGAGCGAAATGCTGGAGCCGCGGCTGATGCTCAGCGGACTCAACTTCATCGAGCATGATGTCGCCACTTCCGTAAATGGTGCGCGGTCTGTGTATGCAGCCGACATCGACGGCGACGGCGACATGGATGTACTGTCGGCATCAATGAATGACAACACTATCGCCTGGCATGAAAACGACGGGAGCGGGAATTTTACCACGCACACAATTACCGCCACCGCTCACGGAGCACAATCCGTCTACGCGGAGGACATCGACAGCGACGGCGATATGGATGTTGTTTCAGCATCAGAATACAGCGACACGATCGCTTGGTACGAGAACGACGGCAGCGGCAGCTTCACCACGCATGTCATCACAACCACCGCCGACGGCGCGCGCTGCGTTTTCGCGGCAGACGTGAATGCTGACGGTGAAATGGACGTCCTTTCCGCATCGTACAATGATGATACCATCGCGTGGTACGAAAACGACGGGAGCGAGAATTTCACCACTCATGTCATCACAAGCGCCGCCGACGGTGCACGCTGCGTTTTCGCGGTGGATGTCAACGCTGACGGTGAAATGGACGTCCTTTCCGCATCATACAACGATGATACCATCGCCTGGTACGAAAACGACGGGAGTGAAAACTTCGTTGCCCATACAATATCAAACATAGCCGACGGCGCTTATACTGTGTTCGCAAAAGATGTGGACGGCGACGGCGACATGGATGTTTTGTCCGCGGCACGGATAAACAAAAAGATCTCTTGGTATGAAAACGATGGAAACGAATTATTCACCACACACACAATTAAAACATACGGCGTTGATGCAATATCAGTCTATGCCGACGATATTAACGGGAACGGCAGTGTAGATGTCCTGTCGACTACATACTATCACGGTACGGTCACATGGCATGAAAATAACGGAAACGAATCATTCCTTGAACATGCGATTACAACCTCTGCCAACGGTGCTTGGGCCCTCTCTGCAGCAGACATCGACGGTGACGGCGACATGGATGTCCTGTCGACGTCTACTGTCGAGGACACGGTCGCCTGGTACGAAAACAACCGCCACCCCAATGCCTTCGACGATGCTGCCTCCACCCCGGAAGATACACCGGTCACCGTCGACGTCCTCGGCAACGACGACGATCCCGAAGGCGACCCTCTCGCCGTCTCCGCAATAACCCCGCCGTCACACGGCGTGGTAACCAACAACGGCGCGGATGTGACCTATACACCCGACGCCGACTATTACGGCACCGACAGCTTCACCTACACGGTTTCCGACGGCGCCGGGGGTACCGATACCGAAACGGTTTATATAACGGTCACACCGGTCAACGACGCCCCGAACGCCGTGGCGGATTCCGCTGTAACGGACGTGGATCTCGCCGTCGACACGGATGTACTCGCAAATGACAGCGATCCCGAAAGCAGCACCTTGTACGCAATTGCAGTCTCCGATCCGCCGAACGGTACCGCCGCAATAAACGGCGACGATACCATACGGTATACACCTGCCCCGGGATTTCACGGCACGGACGGCTTCACCTACACGGTTTCCGACGGCACGGGAGGCACAAGTACCGCCTCGGTCACCATGACGGTAAACAACGCGCCCGTCGCCGCCGACGACACACGTGCGGTCGACGAGGACTCGCCCGAAACGATCGACGTCCTCGCCAACGACAGCGATCCCAACAGCGACGCTCTTTCCGTGCAATCGGTCACGCAGCCGAGCCACGGCACCGTCACGAATAACGGTTCCGATGTGTTGTATACGCCCGATGAAAATTACTTCGGCACGGACAGCTTCACCTACACCGTGTCGGACAGTTACGCCGCGACGGATACCGCGACCGTCAACATCACGGTCGTCCTGCTCCACGACGATGGGCCCGAGTGCAGCGACGACGATGTTGCAACCGACGACGAGACGGACGTGATCATCGACGTGCTCGCCAACGACACGGACATCGACGGCGACAGTCTCGACGTTACCGGGACATCCGATCCGCCGAACGGGACCACCACCATCAACGCGGACAACACGGTTACCTACTCACCGTATCCCGGGTACTACGGTTACGACGAGTTCACCTACACGGTTTCCGACGGGTACGGCGGTTCAGACGGCGCATCGGTAACCGTCGCCGTCGGAAACCTCTCGCCGATCAATTTCCGGAGAGATACCGTAGGGACATCCACGTACGCCCGTTCGGTCTACGCGGCCGATATCGACAGCGACGGCGACCTGGACATTCTCTCCCCATCAGATGACGATAACACGATCGCCTGGTACATGAACAACGGCACGGATTACTTTTACCCGCACGTCGTTGCCACCTCGGTCGATTACGTATATGACGTGTACGCCGCAGACATAGACGGCGACGGTGACATGGACGTACTCTCGGCAAACTACAATGATGGTTCGATATCCTGGTATGAAAACGACGGGTCCCAGAACTTCACTGCGCATGCGATAACAACATCTGCGTCCAACGCCTATTCCGTATATGCGGCGGATATCGACAACGACGGAGATATGGATGTATTGTCCGCATCCAGCGGTGACAACACGGTCGCCTGGTACGAAAACGACGGGGCCCAGCACTTTACCACGCATCACATAACAACCGCAGCCGATGCGGCCATGTCCGTTTACGCGGAGGATATCGACAGCGACGGGGATATCGATGTCCTGTCAGCATCTTATGCCGACGACACGATCGCCTGGTACGAAAATGACGGGAGCGGATCTTTTACCACCCACACGATCACGACCTCCGCCCACAACGCCCGGGCAGTTCACGCCGACGACGTCGACGGAGACGGCGACATGGACATCCTGTCTGCGTCAAGTGGCGATGACAGCATTGCGTGGTATGAAAATGACGGAAACCAAAGCTTCACCTACCATTCAGTTGCACACGTACATGGCGCCCGGTCAGTGTACACGGCCGACCTCAACAGCGACGGCAACTTGGATATCTTGTCGGTATCGGATAATTACGACGATGATGTCTGGTGGCATAAAAACAACGGCGACGGCACATTTACGTCCGATCGCATTTGGGGATCGGCTTATTATCCAGAGTCCGTCCACGCGGCCGATATCGACGGCGATGGTGACATGGATGTTTTTGCGGCATGCCTTTGGGGTAACCTCCAATGGTACGAAACCAACAATCCGCCCAACGCCTTTCAAGATGCGGTAACAACACCTGAGGATACACCGGTTATTATCGACGTTCTCGGTAATGATATGGACCGCGACGGAGACACCCTTACCGTCATTTCGGTAACGCAACCAACCCACGGCGCAATAATAAACAACGACACAAACGTGTCATACGCACCTGATGAAAACTACTACGGCACCGACGCCTTCACCTATACCGTATCAGACGGCGTCGGGGGCGCCGATACAGAAACGGTAGAAATCACGGTCATCTCCGTCAACGACGCTCCGAACGCCGTCCCCGACACCAAGGACACCGACGTTGATGTGTCGACGGACATCGACGTGCTGGCAAACGACAGCGATGCCGAGAGCGGTACGCTGGCGGTCGTCCAGGTCACGGATCCCCCGCACGGCTCGGCAACCGTCAACCCGGATCACACGATCAGCTACACGCCCGATCCGGGATATTACGGTGACGACGATTTTTCGTACACGGTTTCCGATAATACGGGTGAGACAAACACCGCATCAGTGCAGATTCGCGTGGGAAATGTTCTCGTTTTCTCGGACCACACCGTGCAGGACAGTTCCCGTTACGTTGATGTCGTATACACGGCCGATGTCGACAGCGACGGGGATATGGACGTCCTGTCGGCATCGGAAAATTACGACACGATTGCCTGGTATGAAAATGACGGGGCCGGGAACTTCACCACGCACACCATCACCACCTCGGCCATCGGTGCCAGTTCCGTCGAAGCCGCGGACATTGACGGCGACGGCGACATGGATGTTGTTTCGACATCGAAATACGACGGCACGATCGCCTGGCACGAAAACGACGGGGCCGAGAACTTCACCACGCACGAGATCACTACTTCAGCCAACGGTGTAATGGCCGTCCATGCTGCGGACATCGACGATGACGGCGACATCGATGTCCTGTCGGGACCTTCTTACGAGACAATCGCCTGGTATGAAAATGACGGCATCGGCAACTTTGCCGCGCATACGATTACCACGAATGCCGAACGCGCCCATTCCGTGTATGCCGCGGATATCGACGGCGACGGCGATATCGATGTCCTGTCGGCATCTTTTTACGACGACACGATTGCATGGTACGAAAACGACGGCAGCGAAAACTTCACCACGCACACTATCACCAACTCGGCAGACTACGCTCAGGATGTTTACGCGATCGACATCGACAGTGACGGGGATATCGACGTATTGTCTGCATCCAGCGGTGACGACACGGTCGCCTGGCACGAAAACGACGGGTCCCAGAACTTTACCACGCATCACATAACAACCGCAGCCGATGCGGCCAGGTCCGTTTATGCCGAGGATGTCGACAGCGACGGGGATATCGATGTCCTCTCGGCATCGTATTACGACGACACGGTTGCGTGGTTCGAACAGATCGACAGCGGATATTTTATCAAGCACATACTGACCTCTTCTGCAGACGGTGCCAGTTCCGTACACGCCGCGGATATCGACGGCAATGGGAATATTGAAGTTCTATCGGCTTCTCATTTGTTGGGTACGACACAATGGCACCGGATAACCCATACTCCGCACGCGTTTCATGACACGGTCAACACGCCCGAAGATACGCCGATAACGGTAACGGTTCTGGACAACGATCTCGACTGGGACGGAGACACACTGTCTGTCGTATCCGTATCCCCCCCTGTACACGGCACCGCGGTTAACAATGGTTTCGACATAACATACACGCCGGACGCCAACTACTACGGCACCGACAGTTTTACCTACACAATGTCCGACGGCAACGGCGGGACGGATACCGGGACGGTCGCTATCATGGTTACATCGGTGAACGACCCGCCGGACACCGTCGACGATGCACTCTCTATCGTCGTCGACTCACGCGTCACCGTCGACGTGCTCGCCAACGACAGCGACGCTGAAAGCGGCACCCTCAATGTAATATCGGCATCCGATCCTCCGCACGGCACAGCCATAATCAATGCCGACAACACGATCACCTACACACCTGATACCTGGTACCACGGCACCGACAGCTTCACCTACACCGCCACCGACGGGCAGGGCGGGACAAACACCGCCACCGTCAGCATCGCTGTCAACGACAGCCCCGGCGCCGTCGAAGACACGGCCATTGCCGACGAGGATACCCCCCTGGCGATAGACGTCCTGGCAAACGACTTCGATCCCAACGGCGACGCCCTGGCGGTATCTTCCGTCGTGCAGCCGGATCACGGGACAGTCACAAACAACGGCCCGGACGTCACGTACACTCCCGATGACAATTACTTCGGCGCGGACAGCTTTACCTACACGGTTTCCGACGGGTTCGGCGGCACGGATAACGGTACCGTCAAGATCACGGTCAATCTGCTGCATGACGACGCGCCAATCGCGGAGGATGACACCGCCGGCACGGACGATACTACCGCTATAGCGTTATATGTTCTCGGCAACGACACGGACATCGACGGAGACACCCTCGCGGTAATCTCGGCCGCAGTACCGGCCAACGGGTCGGTATCGGTCAACCCCGACAGCACGATCGTCTATTCACCGACACCGGGCTTTTACGGTTCGGACAGCTTTACCTACACCATTTCCGACGGCACCGGGCGGACGGACACGGCGGAAGTCCACCTGATTGTCGGCAACGACAATCCGCCGAACTTCGGCGCACGACAAACTATTGAATACAGCGTTTATGGCGCCTGTTCAGTATTCGCGGAAGATATCGACGGTGACGGGGACATGGATGTCCTGTCGGCCTCAAATAACGACGACACGATCGCCTGGTACGAAAACGACGGCAGCGGCAATTTCACCACGCATGAGATCACCGCCTCAGCGAACGGCGCACGGGACGTTTATGCCGAAGACATCGACAGTGACGGCGATATGGACGTCCTGTCGGCGTCGTATTACGACAACACGATCGCCTGGTATGAAAACGACGGCG
>CAYRND010000142.1:2295-2587 GCA_964425365.1 uncultured Phycisphaeraceae bacterium | reverse complement strand
GTCCTGTCGGCGTCGTATTACGACAACACGATCGCCTGGTATGAAAACGACGGCGACGAACACTTCACCAGGCATGTAATCACCGCCTCAGCGAACGGCGCACGGGACGTTTATGCCGAAGACATCGACAGTGACGGCGATATGGACGTCCTGTCGGCGTCGTATTACGACAACACGATCGCCTGGTATGAAAACGACGGCGGCGAAAACTTCACCAGGCATGTAATCACCGCCTTTGCTGATCGTGCAAATACTGTCTACGCTGCGGACATCGACAGCGACGGCGATATGG
>CAYRND010000142.1:0-2195 GCA_964425365.1 uncultured Phycisphaeraceae bacterium | reverse complement strand
ACGTCCTGTCGGCGTCCTATTACGACGACACGATCGCCTGGTACGAAAACGACGGCAGCGAACATTTTACGACGCACACAATCACCCGGCCCAATGGTGCTTATGATGTTTCCGCATCCGATCTCGACGGGGACGGCGATATGGACGTCCTGTCGGCGTCCTATTACGACGACACGATCGCCTGGTACGAAAACGACGGGGCGGGCATGTTTACAACGCACCTGATGACCTCCGCAGCCAACAGCGTAAAGACCATACACGCAGCAGATATCGACGATGACGGGGATGTGGATGTACTCTCCGGCACCGGTAACGCCAACACGGTTACCTGGTTTGAAAACGACGGCGGCGAGCATTTTACGGCACATCCGATCGGTTCGTTATATGCCGATTCCGTATACGCGGCGGACATCGACGGCGACGGCGACCGCGACATCTTGGCGGCGTCGGATACAAACTCCAAAATCTACTGGTACGAACACAACCGCCCGCCGAACGCCATTCAGGACGCGGTCGTATTCGCGGAGGACACGGGGGGCGTTATCGACGTCCTCGCCAACGACAGCGATCCGGACGGCGACACAGTAACGCTCGTATCGATCACCCAGCCGGTGCACGGCACCGCAACAGACAACGATGCCGACGTCACCTACACGCCCGACGAGAACTACTCCGGTACGGACAGCTTCACATACACCATCTCCGACGGCAACGGCGGGACGGAGGTCGAGACGGTCGATATCACCGTCACCCCCGTCAACGACGTCCCGGATGCCGTCGCCGACAGCGTCTTGACGCCCGTGGACGTCTCGACGGATATCGACGTCCTTGCCAATGACAACGACATCGAGAGCAGCCTTATCGTGATTGCGGTATCCGACCCCGCGCACGGAACCGCATCCATCAACGGCGATTCCACGATACATTACACTCCCGGCGCCGGGTACCACGGGACGGACAGTTTCACCTACACGGTATCCGACGGGGACGGAGCAACCGGCACCGCGACGGTGACCGTCTACGTCAACAATGCCCCGACGGCAACCGCGGACGCGACAACGACCAACGAGGATACGCCCATGACGGTCAACGTCCTGGGCAACGACGGCGATACCGATACCGACCCGCTCACCGTGAAATCGGTCACACAGCCGGCCCACGGCGCGGTCACGAACAACGGCGCGGACGTCATGTATACACCCGAGGCCGACTTTCACGGATCCGACAGCTTCACGTACACCGTTACCGACGGCCTGAACGGAACAGATACCGCCGCCGTATCAATAACGGTCAACCTGTTATACGACGACAATCCACAGTGTTCGGACGACATCGTCTACACGGACGATGAGACGGCGGTGACGATTTATGTCCTCGGCAACGACAGCGAACCCGACGAAGAAACTTTCGTCGTCACCGCCGCAACCAACCCGGCGCACGGCTCGGTCGTCGTCGAGACCGACAACAGGATCACCTACACACCGAACACCGGTTTCTACGGGACCGACACCTTTACCTACACGGTTTCCGACGGGACCGACAGGACGGATACCGCGACGGTACACCTGACGGTCGGAAACAGCGTCTGGAATTATTATCGCGACACCATCACGGTTGCCGCTGACGGCGCATACTCCGTGTATGCCGCTGATATAGACGGTGACGGCGACACGGACGTACTGTCGGCGTCAAATTGCGACGACACGATCGCCTGGTACGAAAACGACGGCAACGAAAACTTTACCACGCACACAATCACCACCGACGCCGACGGCGCCGTGTCCGTCCACGCCGAGGATATAGACGACGACGGCGACATGGATGTCCTGTCGGCCTCATATAATGACGCCACGATCGCCTGGTACGAAAACGACGGCAGCGGCAATTTCATCAGGCATGAAATCACCGCCTCAGCGGGCGGCGCACGGGACCTTTATGCCGAAGACATCGACGGCGACGGCGACATGGACGTCCTGTCGGCGTCAGATTACGACACGATCGCCTGGTACGAAAACGACGGCAGCGAAAACTTTACCACGCACACAATCACCACCGACGCCGACGGCGCCCGGTCCGTCCACGCCGAGGATATAGACGACGACGGCGACATGGATGTCCTGTCGGCCTCATATAATGACGCCACGATCGCCTGGTACGAAAACGACGGCAGCGAAAACTTTACCACGCACACAATC
>CAYRND010000141.1:0-9594 GCA_964425365.1 uncultured Phycisphaeraceae bacterium | reverse complement strand
AAGAGGTTGAAGAATGGGGCACTTAGCTTAACACCTATGGGGTGAAGGTGGGGGGAATGGTGGGTGGTTTTGATTATTCATGGCCGTATGATGGATCGGGATTATCCGGCAGGATGGTTTTGAGTTCATCGAGAGCGGTCCGTTCGGACAGCGGGTAGCTGGTGACATAGCATGCGTGTGCCATCAGGTGTGTGGCGGCCGGCGAAGTGAGGAACTGGAAGAGGATAGCCAGCGTGCCGCGGAACCAGACGTCACCTGCTGTGCCGCTGAAAACGACCGGAGCGAGTATGAGCAGCGAGATGCCCAGCGTACCGGCCTTGCCGGCGGCGTGCATACGGCAGAAGACGTCGGGGAACCTGACGAGGCCGAGGCTGGTTGTGAACACGAGAAACGTACCGATTATCATGATTGCTGCGGTGAAACCTTCATTGAGTGAAATTTCCATCAGAATACCCTCCCTCTTTCGAGGTATCGTGCCATGGCGGCGGTACCGAGGAATCCGACGAGTGTGAGTATCCAGACGGCATCGAAGTAGAGTGCCGAGTTCCACATGATCGTCAGGATGCAGATCACGCCGATGAGAATGGCGGCCAGGACATCGAAAGCCACTGCCCGATCGGCGGCGCGTGGTCCGATGACCATTCGGAACAGCACAAGCAGGGCGCTGAAAAACAGGACTGCCAGGCAGATATTGCTCACGTCGTAAAGGAAGTCGCTCATGATGGGTTTTCCTTGTTCCATTTCGGGCCGCGTGTCCACTTGAGTATGTTGGCTTCGAGTGTCTGTTTGATCGATTGTCGCACGGCTTCGGGGTTGTCGCCGATATTGATAGCGTGAATGACCAGCCGGTCACGTTCAGGGTCCACGCGAACGGAGATTGTACCGGGTGTGAGTGTGATCGAGTTGGCGAGCGCGGTTACTTCGAGGTCAGTCTGCGCTTCCATGTGCAGTGAGACGAACCCGGGCTTGAGTCTGCCCTGGGGTGAGAATACCAGCCTCACCACGGCCAGTGTCGAAAGCGTGAGCTCACGTGTGAAGATCAGGACGTAACGGAAGAAGTAGATCAAGCGTATCATGGTGAGTTCCTGTCAGTGATACCAGTGTCCGCGTCAAGGATCGAGGCGGCGAGTGGAATAGTCCGTGTTGTTGTATCCGCGTGTTCGCCGTGGCCGTGGTCGGAGTGATTTTGAACCGGCCTTGCGCTCATGACGGCGTGGATATACTCGGTCGGGTCGGTCAGGTCATCTGCTGCGTCTGACGCGATGCGTAGAAACGGCTGCGCCCAGAGCCCGAGTATAATCGTGAATGCCACGAGTACGCCGGTGGGTATCATCATGCCGCGGTAGTTCGGCCCGGCCTTCTCTCGTCGTTTTTCGCCCCAGAACGCGTAGGACCAGATTTTGGTCATCGAATAGAGCGTGAAGAAGCTGGTGATGACCGCAATAAAGACGATGAAGAAGTTGCCGCCGTCGACACCTGCGCGAATGAGGACGAACTTGCTCATGAAACCGGAGAAGGGCGGCATACCGGCGAGTGACAGTGCGGCGACGAGGAAGAGTCCGGCCACGCCCGGGGCCAGGTCATACACGCCGCCCATCTGCTTGAGTTTCTGCGAGCCGCTGACCCGTTCGGCGATTCCGCCGCAGAGAAACAGGCAGCTCTTGACCACGATGTGATGAACGACGTAGAAGATGGTTCCTGCGACGGCGAGTTTGGCAATGGTGGCGTTACCCGCCAGGCCGATTCCCATGACCATGTATCCCACCTGGCTGATGATATGCCAGGAGAGAATCCGTCGGATATCCCACTGGCACATGGCACCCAGGACGCCCAGCAGCATGGTGAAGCCGGACATGACCAGAAGGATATTGAGCGCCAGTTCGTGGCCGTCCTGCCGGAATACCATAACGAAAACGCGTAGCAGAGAATAGACGCCCACCTTGGTCAGGAGCCCCGCGAAATAGCCGCTGATACCAGACGGTACGACGGGGTAGGCGTCGGGCAGCCAGAAGAAGAATGGGAAGGATGCGGATTTGAGTGCGAAGACGACAATCAGAACCATAGTCGCAGCCGTGACGATACTTGCCCGCGTGCCGGTCAGTGCATGGGTGCGTTCGGCCAGGTCGGCCATATTGAGTGTACCGCAGCAGGCATAGATCAGGCCGATGCCGACGACGAACAGGCTGCCGCCGACGATATTGATAGCGATATATTTCATGGTCTGGCGTACCTGGACCTTGCTTGCGCCGACCATCATCATGCCGTATGAACCGATGAGCATGACTTCATAGGCGACGAAGAGGTTGAACAGGTCGCCGGTGATAAACGCCCAGTTGACGCCGAGCAGGACGATCTGGAAGAGCGGGTAGAAAAAGTATTTCTGCTGCAGTTCGGTTGAGGTCCAGAAGGTATAAGCGAGAGCGACCGTTCCGATGGACATGGAAAGGCAGAGCATGATGCACGAGAGCCGATCGGCGACGAACGCGATCCCGTAAGGTGCCGAATATCCGGCGAGCAGTGCTGTCTGGACGCCATGTTTGTCGACATAGGCCATCAGCCAGAACACATAAGCCGTGAGTCCCAGAGACGAGACGAGGCTGATGATTTTCTGCCAGCGTGGCTTACTTGATAGCAGCGCCGTTACCAGAGCGGTGAAGAACGGTACGAGCAGTACGACGATTAAGTGGTTCATCATACGATCCTTGAAACAATATCGATCAGCCCGGCTGGGCCTGCATATTGACTCCGCTGGACGAATGGCAGTCGTTACCCTGCGGCGGTCCGAGTTCGACGTTGAATTCACTGTCTGCCAGGTGGCCGAGTTCGTTGTTGTGGTCGTTCTGTTCGTCAGGCTCATCGAGGTTGGGCAGTTCCTGCGGGTTATCGGTGCGATGGTCGAGGAAGACCCGGTAGCTGACGATCAGGAACAGCGCTCCGACAGCGAAGCTGATGACGATGGCGGTGAGGATGATATCCGGCGGCAGGGGGTCCATGAGTCCCGCGACGTTCTGTGGATCATTAACGAAGGGCGCGCCCTGGTTTTTGACATAACCGCCGCTGAGAATCATGAGTAGATTCACGGCGTTCGAGTAGAGTCCGAACCCGAGCACGATGCGGATGAGGTTGGGCCGCAGGATACTGTAGGTGCCGCCGGCGAAGAGAATACCAATGACAATGGCGAGTGGCAGTTCCATGATCAGCGTCTTTCCAGTGAAAGTTCCACGAAGATGGTCATGAGAGTCCCGATAACGATGAGCAGTACGCCGGTATCGAAGAAAATCGCGGTGGTCAGGTGCTGGCCGAGTACGTGAAACGCGGTATGGTTCATGAACTCGTAGCCTCGCAGCAGCGGGACCAGGCCGGTGGTGAGAGAAATCATCAGTCCCAGGATGGATATTTTCCACCAGGGGATATTGGCGACGCTTTCGCGGCCGAAGGCCATCATGTACATGGCGCCTGCGGCGGCGAACATGACACCGGCGATAAAGCCGCCGCCCGGCAGGTTATGGCCCTGCCAGAATATCTGCAGTGCGACCAGCAGTGTAAGCGGCACGGCCAGGCGTGCCACGGTTCGGAGAATCGGGGTACTGTGTGTCATGCTTTTACTCTCCGTGCTCGCAGCAGGCCGTAAACGCACAGGCCTACCACGACCAGTACGGTGATTTCGCCGGTGGTATCGATGGCTCGCATATCAACGATGATGACGTTCACGGCGTTTTGCCCGCCGCCTTCGGTCAGTGCTTTTGTGAGGTAACCTTTGCCGAGGTTGGTTGTTTCACGGAACTGCGGGCTCATGCACAGCAGGATCATGAACATACTGACCAGTCCGACGGCGACGGAAACCAGCAGATGCCAGAGTTTCGCCGGCGGCGAGACCCGGTCTTTCTTGAACGCCGGCATGTAGAACAGTACCAGCAGGATGAAGATGGTCGAGACCGTTTCGATGAGTATCTGCGTGAGCAGAATATCTGGTGAACGGTATACGACGAACAGCGTGGAGACGAGGAATCCGACCGCAGTCATGGCGATAGCGGCCATCAGCCGTGTACCGGCCTTGACAACGGTCATAGCGGCGACAATAAGCAGAGCGCAGAGAACCAGGCCGTACCAAGGCGCGTTCTGCAAACTCAGGTGCAGGTGGTCAAAGGTGATACCACCTTTGTAGAGAGCATAGACGACCAGTCCGACGAAAGCGGCGAGGATCATTGACAGGTACCAGCGAAGCGAGCCGTTCTGCCACCGGCTGCTGTAGCTGACGGCTGACCATGTCGTACCTTCGAGCAGCTTATCCCAGACCCACTGCATCGGAGGAACGCGATCCAGGGCGTCCTGGATGCGGTTGACCGTGCTTCGCCACGTGTAGATGCTGATGCCAAGGGCGATGGTGATGACGGACAGGACCACCGGCCCGATGTGTTCGAGACTGGGAATCAGCGCTACGTGAGCGTGAGCGTGGGTATCAGATGAAAAGGCATTGACCAGATTGCCGGTCCACGGCATTGCCGCCAGCAGGCCGAGTGCAACGGCGGTCAGTACCAGTATCAGCGGCGGGAACCACAGTCCGAACGTAGCGTCATGGACGTGGTGCAGTTCACTGCGTTTCGTACCGAGGAAGATTCCGATGATGAGTTTGAAGCTGACGGCGAAGATGAGGGCGTTGGCCAGGACACTGCCGCCGATGACCAGCCACTGCATGAAAGCACTGTGGTGTAGGACTTGATTGTGCAGCAGTTCGCCGTAGAGCGATTCTTTGGCGACAAATCCCATGAACGGCGGCAGGCCGGCCATGGACAGAGCCGCGATCACGCACAACCAGAAGGTGATGGGCATATCCTTTCGCAGTCCGCCGAGCTGACGGATATCGCGTGTGTGCGTGGCGTGTTCAACGATGCCGGCCACGAGGAAGAGCGCCCCTTTATAGGCGCCGTGGTTGAGAATCTGGATGGCATCCTGGCCGGCGGCCTTGAGGCCATAGAGCATCATGACCAGGCCGAGTGTCGATAAGGTGGTTCGTGCGAGTATGGCTTTCAGATCGTGCTCTCGCAGTGCCTGATACGCCGAGAGTGCGAAGGTGATCAGTCCCACCGTGACGAGGATGGGTGACCACAGCGAGGCGCTTTCGAATACGGGCAGGAGTCGTCCGATGAGAAAGATACCGGCTTTGACCATCGTGGCGGCATGCAGGTAAGTGGATACGGGCGTGGGAGCGACCATGGCGTTGGGGAGCCAGAAGTGGAACGGTACCTGGGCTGATTTGGTGAATGCGCCGCCGAAGACCAGCAGTAGTGCCGGTATGAAGAGGATGGAGCCGGCAAGTGCGTGTTGCAGTCCACTGTCGTGAGCGAGTTCGCTGATACGGAATGTGCCGGTGGCTACGTAGATCATGACGAATCCGACCATCATGGCCAGTCCGCCGAGAGCGGTTACCTGTAGTGCGGTGAGAGCGCCTTTTTTCGCGTTTTCCTGTTCATACCAGAATCCGATGAGTATGAACGAAGTGATACTGGTAATTTCCCAGAAGACGAACATGAGCATCAGGTCGTCTGAGAGGGAAATACCGAGCATGGCGCCCATGAAGGCGATAAGTGAGGCGTAATAGCGGCCGAGTCGGCCGTTGGGCAGATCGGGAATATAAGCCAGAGAATAGATGCCTACCAGCAGGCCGATGCCGGAGACCAGCATGGCGAAGAACAGTCCGAAACCGTCACCGATGAATGCGAGGTTGATATTGACCTGGGGCATCCACGGCTGGACGTACGACCATGCTTCGCCGTGGTGCATGTGGCTGAAGAGTAACAGACAGGTAGAAAAGGAGCAGGCGGCGGCGAGTACCATCAGCAGGCCGGTATGCTTACCGGCCCAGCGACAGATGAACAGTGCCAGTGCCGCTGCGGCGAAAGGTACGAACACAATCCATGGCAGAAGATGACTCAGATCGTTCATAACGCGTATCCCTGGATCGCTGAATGTCGGTGACCTGTGCGCTGCACAGGTTCTGAGATAGCAGGCTGGGTCAGCACAGCATAATGAGAATGCCCGCAGTTACAATTCTACTCATGTATCGGTAGCGGGCAGTAAGAACTTTTGGACTTTGCATGGCAAGGGTTTATGGGCATTCGATATCGGTCGTTTTATGCAAATCATCGGGTTATTTGGACTTACAGGAACTGAGTATGACGGGCAGATAAAGTTTCATTGAAGGCATCGGGAAGTGTGAGGCCGGGTCTGATAAAACCTGATACAGTAGAAGGCATGTCATACCAGAATCTATGGGCACCGTGGCGGATGTCGTACATCAACGGGCTCGGCAAGGAGGAGTCGGAACAACCGAACTCTTCAGGTGAATCTCGCGACTGTTTTCTCTGTCAGGCGTGGGAGTCGGCGCCGGATGCAAACGAGAGGCGGCAGCGTCTGATCGTGAAGCACGACGACCGGGGATTGCTGCTGTTGAACCGCTATCCCTATACCAACGGGCATTTGCTGGTGGCGCCGCGGAGACATGTCGGTGATATCAGTGATCTGGACCGGCAGGAACGTTATGGTCTGATGGACCTGGTTGCTTATGCCAACCGGTTGTTGCAGGTGGCGATGAATCCCCAGGGTATGAATGTGGGCATGAACATCGGGCGGTGCGCCGGTGCGGGCCTGCCCGGTCATGTGCATATCCACATAGTGCCGCGATGGAATGGCGATGTCAATTACATGCAGGTGATCGGTGGAGTGAGAGTCATCCCCCAGGCGCTTGAAGTATGCTATGAACAGTTACTCGGCGGGATAGAGAAGTTGCAGGCGGCAGACAGTTGAATGTGATAGGGAAAAAATAAGGCAGGTCGCGTAACCTGCCCGTGAAAGTATTCTATATTAATGATGATGGATGGACCCGGCAGGTATTGCCGGCGGGCGTAAAGATCATGCAGCGAGCCGATTTGTCAGTTGAACACCGATTTCGTAACCGTCCAGATGTTCGCGGCAGCGTGCGACGGTGCCGTACATATCGAAGCCGTGGTCCAGTCCGTGCGGCGGGAAGAGGATGGCGATCTGCGAACCGATTTCCATGGGTTTCTGGGTGATTCCGCCCATGCCGGAATCGGAGATGTCGAGTAATTGGAAGGAGCAGATACGTTTGGGAAAAGGATTTTTTTCATTGCCGGAAGACAGCGCAGTGACAGTACCTGCGATCTTCCTGCGAGACTCTTTGCGGCGTTCCATGAATAATGTCTCCGGTTCTACTTGTATGGGTTTTACGAGTTTTAAACATGGCTGTGCCATGTGTTTGATCTCCTGGTTTGTGGCCGGCGGAAATGGGAATTGACCGCATCGAATCCGTCTGGACAATCGGCTGTATAAGCCCTGAGGTTTACATGCGTTGAAAGAAAAGTCGGTAAAAACATGCAGCGGACGTGTTGTTCTGGTCGGCGCCGGGCCGGGTGATCCGGGCCTGATAACGGTTATGGGTCTCAAACACCTCGAGCGGGCCGATGTGATCATTTATGATTCGCTGGTAAACCCGGCACTGCTGGGGTATGCCCCGGAATCGGCGGAGCGGATCGATGTCGGAAAGCGTGGTGGTTCCCATAAATATTCACAGGATCAGATCAATGTTCTGCTGGCGGAGAAAGCAGGTGAAGGGAAATACGTGGTTCGGTTGAAAGGCGGGGATCCCTATTTATTCGGCCGCGGCGCGGAGGAAGTGATTTACCTGGGTGAGCACGATGTCCCGGTGGAGGTGGTCAGTGGCGTGACAAGTGGCGTGGCAGCGGCGGCGACAGCGGGTATTCCGCTGACGCACCGTCATTGTGCCAGTACCGTTACCTTTGTAACCGGGCACGAGGCAGCGGACAAGTCATCGTGCACGATTGATTACCCGGCCTTGGCGAAACTGGTTCAATGCGGCGGGACGCTCTGTTTCTATATGGGCGTATCGAATCTCGCATCGATCTGCAGGAGCCTTGCGGACGCGGGGTTACCGGCAATGACACCATCGGCAATGATCATGTGGGGAACATGGCCGAGTCAGCGATGTGTTCGATCAACGCTGGGAGAGCTTGTCGGGAAAACCAGAGCGGAAGGTTTTGGTTCGCCGGCGATAATTATCGTGGGTGAAGTGACTGCGTTGCGTGGGGCGGGTTTGGATTATTTCATTCGCCGACCGCTGTTCGGCAGGCGTGTGATGATAACCCGCAGCATCCGCCAGTGTCGGGAGTTAACAAGTCGGCTGGAAGAGCTGGGTGCGATGGTCATTGAGGCGCCTGCGATATCGATATTGCCTTGCGAGGACTGGTCGGAGGTGGACCAGTCGATCTGTAACCTGGTCGGATATGACTGGCTTGTGCTGACCAGTGTGAATGGCGTCCGTTATTTTGCTGAACGTTTAGTGGCGACTGGAAAGGACAGTCGCAGTCTGTCGTCGCTCAAGGTGGCCGTTATCGGTGATGCGACGGCCCGCGTACTGAAGGAAGCGATTGGAGTAACAGCGGCGTGTCTTCCGGAGCGGTTCGTGGCCGAGTCGCTGGCGGAGGCGATGACGCGGCAGTATAAACTGGCAGGCGCTCGTGTGTTGATGCTGCGTGCGGATATCGCGAGACCGACGCTTGCCGAACGGCTGACGGAAGCAGGCGCGTTGGTGGATGATATTGTCATCTACCGGACCCGGCCTGCGGAATCGATTCCTTCGCATGCGATGGAAATGTTGCGGAGCGGATCGGTTGACTGGGTGACCTTTACCAGTTCATCGACGGTAGCGGGTCTGTTGGGAGCGTTAGGTGAAGAGCGTTCACTTCTGAATCGATCGCGTCTTATCTCGATCGGGCCTGTGACCAGCCAGACGATGGAACATGCCGGCCTGCCGGTAGCCGCAGAGGCCGGGATTTCGAATATCCGGGGTCTGATCGACGCGCTGCTCTGTGATGCGAGTCATCAGCATGTTGTTTGTTAGAACAGGAAGAACCCTACTATGTCGACATTGCGTTTTTCAGTGGACCATACGGCGGTGTTGATCGTCGATTACCAGGAGAAGTTGATGCCGGTGATCGATGACGGTGCGACGATTCTTCGTCGTGCTTCTCGCCTGGTGCAGGCGTCAAAAGCGCTGGGTATGCCGGTGTTGGCCACGGAGCAGTATCCCCGCGGGCTGGGCTCGCTGGTGGAGTCGTTGTACCGCCAGCTACCGGAGGATTGCCGACCGATCGAGAAGATGCAGTTTTCGGCTCTCGTGCCGCCAATGCGGGACCGGTTATCAGACCTGGGTATCCGCTGTGTTGTGGTTGCGGGAGTGGAATCGCACGTTTGTGTCATGCAGACATGTCTGGATCTTCTTGATGCAGGGTATGTTACCGGTGTGGTGGTGGATGCGACGGGTTCGCGGCGGGCGATCGATAAGTCGGTGGCGATCCAGCGTATGGTACAGGCGGGTGTGATACCGGTGACGGCGGAATCATTCATTTTCGAAGTGGTGGGTGATGCCGGTGATGACAAGTTCAAGTTGATTCGGTCGATTATCAAACCGCAATAAGACCTGTCGGGATTGATAGCTTAATGCATCTAACACTACAGCGCTATAAAAGCTCAAGTTTACCACCGGGGCAAGCCGATAAC
>CAYRND010000140.1:0-9617 GCA_964425365.1 uncultured Phycisphaeraceae bacterium | reverse complement strand
TGTGAGCGGGATCGGGGTCGATTCCCGGGATTCGATTTCCGATTTCCGATACCGATCCCGACCCCGAGTTGGTGTGCGGTGGGTGATGGTGTTTTGTGTGGCTCATGTCTGTAGCAACCGATTGCCGGGGATACAACGGACGTTGTGAGCGGGATCGGGGTCGATTCCCGGGATTCGATTTCCGATTTCCGATACCGACCCCGACCCCGAACTGGTGAGCGGTGGGTGATGGTGTTTTGTGTGGCTCATGTCTGTAGCAACCGACTGCCGTGGATACAACGGACGTTGTGAGCGGGATCGGGGTCGGGGTCGATTCCTGGGATTCGATTCCCGATTTCCGATACCGACCCCGACCCCGAACTGGTGTGCGGTGGGTGATGGTGTTTTGTGTTATTTTACCAGCGGATACGGCTGCTCGACGCTCAGTACGGTACCGGTCGAACCTTCGGTCAGGATTACTTTTACAGTTACTTCGCCGGCGTCATCCGGGACCGGTTCATCGAGTGGCAGTTCGAGCGTATAGTGAGTACCTGTGAAGTTTGATGCATATGCACGGGTCCAGTCGTCGGGGTTGTAATCTCGTCGGGCAAGCGTACGGGGCGAGCCGGCAGATTCTTCATGAATCACGACCGCATGGACACTCGCCCGGCCGGCGACGGGCAGCATCCGGCCTCGCTGATCGAGCGTACGCAGATAGATTCTGATCAGATCATCACAGCCGTCACCGTCCGTATCAATGGGTCCGGAGAATTTGCCGATTTCGAGCTTCGCAAGCACCGGCGGGTCAACGCCCTCGATGGCACGTGACCGGCCTTCCACCTGCCGGCGTAACGTCTCCACCTCACCCCGGCGTAATGACAGTTGTTCCTCGAGAGACGCCACTTTCCGGTTCAGTTCAAGGTTCTCGGCGCGAAGTCGATCGTTCTCGTTTTCGAAATTCCGCGGCCCGCTGCAGCCGATCGCCCCTACGGCCAGCATGGTCGCAACCGACAGAACAAGTCCGTTCATCCATAAACGTGAAACTGACCCAATGACCATCGATCTGCGCCTGATCGGATTTCGTCTGTGTGGCATGTTCAGGTTATTCCTCGTCGCCGCCGTTCTCGTCGTCATGTGCCGGCGGCCTGATCGATTCGGGTAGATGTTTCAGTACCTTGTCGGCCACGCCGTAGTCCACTGCTTCATCGGCGTCAAGCCACTTATCGCGTTCGCAGTCGCGAGCGATTTCATCGAAACTCCTGCCGGTGTGCGACGCCATCAGCTTGTAGAGTCGTTCACGCGTTCGGAGCATTTCCTTGGCCTGTATCGACAGGTCCGTCGCCGCGCCTTCCACAATATTCCCGATCAGCGGCTGGTGAAGCAGCACCCGGCCGTTGGGCAGCATGTGGCGCTTGCCTGATGTGCCAGCCATCATGAGCACGGCACCCATCGACGCAGCGATACCGATGCAATATGTCTGGACATCGCATCGGACAAACTGCATGGTATCGTAAATACCGAGTCCGGCACTGACCGAACCACCCGGGCTGTTAATATAAAAATGGATGTCGCTTTCGGGGTCCTCGTTCGATAGAAACAACAACTGGGCGATTGTCAGATTTGCCAGTTCGTCATTGATCGCCCCGCCGATGAAGACGATCCGGTCCTTCAGCAGGCGTGAGTAGATATCATAAGCCCGTTCGCCCCGTCCGGTCTTCTCGATCACCATGGGTACTAGCTGCATGGCCTGTTTTTCCCTTTCAGTCAATATAACCAGTCATTTCACACATAAGTGCATGGCTCATCCTGCATGCCGGGTTGAATTGTAACGCGTCATGTCGGCATGGCCAATTCCAGATTGATCACGACTGTGCCGGTATAAATAACCGCCGATCCGGTCTGGCTGATTCATCGGATGTGCCCTAAGATGATATTGACAGAGCAGTCAACAAAAGACCTGCAGAACGATTTAGTGGTGTTCACAGAATCTGATGACGCGAACATTGATCATCCTGACTGCACTAGCCGCCGCCGTGGCAACCGTCGCTATGGCGGTATTCATGCACAACGAGCGTGCCGGCGATAATTCACTGGAACCGACGCCGAACGAGCAACAGACCACCAAGCTCATGGAGCCGGGGCTTTACCCGGTACCCTCATTCGAACTGACCAATCAGTCGAAACGCAGCTACACCAGCAGTGAACTTGATGGCCGCATCTGGATCGCCGGATTTATCTTCACTCGCTGTCAGCTCATCTGCCCGGTCATGTCGGCGCGATTCGTTGATCTGCAGAACAAACTGGCCGAGACACCCGGCGGGGATAAGGTGCGGCTGGTCTGCTTCTCGGTCGACCCCCAAAACGATACGCCGCAGTTACTTATGGAATACGCCCATGAACTCGGCGCCGACCTGCAACGCTGGGTGTTCCTGACAGGTGATAAGGATACCATCTGGTCGATCTGCGAAAACGGATTCCTGCTGCCCGTCGAAGATGATCCCGATAACGACCTCATGCCGATCTCACACAGTGCGAAACTGGCACTCGTCGATCGTCAGGGCTGGATACGCGGTTATTACAGCTCACTGGATACCGGTGAAATGGACCTCCTGATGAATGACATCTGCCGCCTGATCGACGAACCGATAGAATGAACCCTCGGAATACCATGATGAGGAATCACCCGACCATCAGGACGACCCAATTCACGCCGCCGACGGCCGAACAGGTGGCGGAGCATCTTGCCAATCATCCCATTGTGGGCGGGACGATGAATCCGAGGGTCATTGCAATGATTATTCTCGGCGTACTGGTGGTCATTCTGCTGCTGGTACCCGATATGTCGGTCTGGCTCATGCCGTGGCTGGTGATGGGATTCATCGGCCTGCTTTTCTATATGGCCTTGCGAACGCAGCAGAACCGTCGGCACGAGCAGGATTCGCTACGCATCGGCGAACTGGCGATGCTCCGGCGATACTCCGAATCGTTGCGTAGAGCCTGGGAACTGCTGCCGAAATCCACCCGTCATCCGGGCAGATACGGCCGAACGGTGGCCAACATCGGTCACTGTCTCGATGAACTCAAAGAATACGACGCCGCCATTATCGCCTATGACCATCTGCTGCAGACCATGCCGCCCGAACACCCCGCCACTGTCCACCTGCAAATCAGTCGTGCCATCGCATCGCTCTGCAACGATCAACTGACCGACGGCGACGAATGGCTCAGAAGAATCCGTAACGTCATCCAGCCGTTCATGGGCTCGCCGGTCGGCGCGTCGTATCAACTTGCCCGGTTGATACAGGACGTGCGGACCGCCCATTACGACGAAGCGATCCGCATGGCGGATGAACTGCTCGATGACCTGAGGCCGCTTGGTATCGAGGCGGGCTACGGCCACGGGCTCATGGCACTGTGTTACTACCACCGGAATATGGCGGAATCGAACGACAGGGAACTTGCAGGTACCTGGTGGCAGCGGGCACAACTGCTGCTGCCACGGCAGGTACTCACTTACCGGTTTCCCGAACTGACCCGCTTGACGAACCTGACATGAAGACCATGAACGAACCGAAACAAAACGAAATGCACGCCGGCAACCCGTCGCCGGCCGAAGTACCTGCCTTTTCACCGGGCTGGTTCCGCACGCAGCTCAGACTGGACGGTATCATCCGCGCCTTATTGCTGGCGGGGCTGGTCATTGCCATGTTCGTTTCGATATCGTATGAAGAGAACCCGTCGTTCTGGTGGATTCTGCCGTTCATTTTCATCCTGGCCACCTGGCTGTCGATCAACAGTATCAGTGCCCGGACCTCGCGGCTTCTTCCGCAACTGACGCTGATGGTGGAAACCAATCCCACCTCAGCCGAGCCGCTGCTCGCTTACCATCTGCGCTACCGGCCGCTGTTCAAGTGGCTGCGTCTCATGCTCTATCACCGCCTGGCCATGCTACGTCACCGTCAGGGTCGGTTCGAAGAAGTATCGCGTATCTGCGGCTCGATCCTCAGCCGCCCGCTCGGCCCGGCCGAACACCTCCGTCCGCATCTGCTGCTGCTCTATACCGAATCACGACTCGAACGTGGCGACCTGAGCGGCGCCTACCACGGCCTGGTGCAGCTCTACTGGACGAAAATGAACCTCATCGAGGCGTTGCAGCGACTGGCACTCCAGACACGATACGAGGTCATGGCTGGCTATTACCAGGCGGCCATTCAACAGATCACCCGGAAAGTCCACATGGCCGAGATCATGCCGCCCCACCAGTGCGGTCACATGCACGCCATGCTCGCTACCGCCGCTAACGCAGCTTCGGAAACCGAACTCGCACATTGGCTCTGGGAACGCGCCAAACTACTTTGCACATCCGATCGGATCAACCAGTTCTACCAGGCGCGATTTTCCTCTTCACCCGTCAACATGACCACAAACCACATGCAGGGAATGCATCCGCTTTGAATCGATTGTACTGGTTATCGACGATTTCTTCGATGAGTTTATTGTCTTTGATTCGCAAGGTTGCGGTTTCCGGGCTCCGGTTATTTGTTTGGGGAACTCATTGTTTTCGTTTTTTTCTTCGGGCGAGTTCCCGCATATCGACTGTGGTGTCGGTTTCATCGACGATTTCGACGCCGAGCAGTGTTTCGACGGCGTCTTCGAGTGTGGCGATACCTTCCATACCGCCGTATTCGTCGACGATGAGCGCGATGTGCTGCTGTTTCTGCAGCATAGCGGTCATTAGATCGTAAACGGAGCTCTGCTCTGGCATGACGAGTATGGGTTTGACGAGTTCGCCGAGTTTTTTGTCGCCGCTTCCGGATGCGAGTAGTTCGTAAATATCCGATCTGGCGACATAGCCCTTGACGTGGTCGTGTTTGTGTTCGTAGACGGGGATGCGTGAGAAGCGTATGGGTTTGTATTTATCGATAGCCTCGGCGACGGTCATTTCGACGGGCAATGATAAGACGACTGTTCTCGGGGTCAGGATATCGGTAACCGAGACTTCATCGAGTGCGAGCATATTCGATACGGTTTTGAATTCGCGTAGTGCGATGGTACCGGCTTTCCAGCCGAGATTTACGGTAGCGGCGAGTTCAGCGCGGCTGATCTGGTCTTTTTCACGTTGATAGCCGATAGCTCCGCTGATGAATTCGAGTGACAGCGTGAGCGGGTAGCAGATTATGATCATCAGATGTGTGATGAATGCGGTCGCAGTGGCGAGCGATTTAGCGTGCACGGCGCCGAGTGTTTTGGGGATAATTTCACTGAGTACCAGGATGAGCAGAGTCATGAGTGCGCCGGCGAGGCCGACGGCGCTATCGCCCCAGATATGTGCGGCCTGCGCGCCGACGCCTGCTGCTCCGACGGTATGGGCGATGGTATTGAAGGTCAGGATAGCTGCGAGCGGCCTGTCGATCTGCTGTTTCATTTCGAGCAGTCGTCGTCCGGTACGCGAGCCTTTTTCGACGAGCATTTCGACGTGTCCTCGGGGGATACTGAGAATCGACGCTTCGAGCAGAGAGCAGAGAAACGAGACGCCGATGGCGAGAACGGCGTAGATGATGAGGATGGTCATGATTTTGAGTCCTTGGGGACGATGGTTGGTTCATCAGGTTGCAGGTCAGGAGGATTTATCATGTTGGTGCGTTAATAGTGAATATATGCAGTATGCGATCCGTTGTGATCAACATGATCGGGTTCAACCAGAACATTTTATAGTCTGGTAATGAAACAGTAATCCGACAGCGGAGTTACGCGGACGAACATTGGAAAAACAGGTTGAATATCAAGCGGCTTCGGCAGCCATTTTTTCGGCCTTTTCACGAGCGTCGTCGAGTGTACCGACGTACATGAAGGCGCTTTCGGGCAGGTCATCGCCTTCGCCGCTGCAGATACGTTTGAAAGAGCTGATGGTTTCGGCCAGTGGCGTATAGATTCCGGCGAATCCTGTGAATTGTTCGGCGACGAAGAACGGTTGTGAGAGGAACCTTTCGATTTTCCGGGCACGAGAGACGATGAGTTTATCTTCTTCGGAGAGTTCATCGACGCCGAGGATAGCGATGATATCCTGCAGGCTTTTGTATCGTTGCAGGATAGACTGCACCTGTCTGGTGACGCCGTAGTGTTCTTCTCCGATGATCGTGGGATCGACGATTCGGCTGGTGGACCCGAGTGGATCGACGGCGGGATAGATACCTTTTTCGGCGATACCGCGAGCGAGCACGATAAAAGCGTCGAGGTGGCTGAACGTGGTAGCGGGTGCGGGATCGGTCAGGTCATCGGCTGGCACGTATATGGCCTGTACGCTTGTGACAGCCCCTGCGGTGGTGGAAGTGATACGTTCCTGGAGTTCGCCCATTTCGGTACTGAGCGTCGGCTGGTATCCGACTGCGGAAGGCATTCTACCGAGCAGCGCGGAGACTTCGGAGCCGGCCTGAGTGAACCGGAAGATATTATCGATAAAGAGGAGCGTTTCTTTGCCGGACAGGTCACGGAATGCTTCGCACATGGTAAGACCGGAGAGAGCGACACGGAGTCTTGCGCCGGGCGGTTCATTCATCTGGCCGAAGACCATTGCGACGCGATCGAGAACGGAGCCAGTATTACCGTCGGCGTCGGTGAATTTCGCTTCCTGCATTTCGAGCCAGAGGTCATTTCCTTCGCGGGTTCGTTCGCCGACGCCGGCGAATACTGAGTATCCGCCGTGTTCTCTAGCGATCCGAGCGATCATTTCCTGTATGACGACGGTTTTACCGACGCCAGCCCCGCCGAAGAGCCCGATCTTGCCGCCGCGAACAAACGGCGCGAGCAGGTCGATGACTTTGATACCGGTTTCGAGTATTTCGGTTTTGGGGTTGAGTTCGACGAATTCGGGTGGTTCGGTATGGATCGGTCTTCGTTCTGCGGCGTTAACGGGGCCGCGTTTATCGATCGGTTCGCCGAGCAGGTTGAACACGCGGCCGAGCACGGCCTCTCCAACTGGCACGGTGACGGACTGGCCGGTATCTGTGACGTTCATACCGCGAGTCAGGCCGTCGGTCGACCCGAGCGCCACGGCACGGATCTGTCCCCCGCCGAGGTGCTGCTGTACTTCGCCGATCAGATTCAGGGTAATGCCTTTATGTTCCGTTTTGACTTCGAGCGCGTTATAGATATCCGGCAGATCATTTTCGGGGAAATGGGCATCGAAAGTTGAACCGATCACCTGAGTAATGACGCCTTGGCTGGCCATAATGGGATTTCCTGATTGTGAAAGACAAAAAGGTGAACGACAGCACACACACAAAACGCCTTTCTCCCGGCCGATACGGCATTAGCGTAACGGCTGAGGATGATTTTGCCAAATTACCCGGTTTGCCCATGTGATGATGGCCTGGTGATGTAGCGGAGAACAGGCAATCAAATCCGCCGGAAATTTCACTCGATCGGCCGAAGCGGCTTCGGCGGCGGTAAGGTCTTTTCTCATATCTATTTAAGCTGATTTATCCCACTTGGATTTGATGTGATATCGTACAGGCGATACATGGATATTTGAATCCTATGTCTTGTTTGAATGTCATGAAAGTATTAGTATAGGATGAGTATATCCAAAGGTACGGCGCAGTGTAGCGTTTGTTCACCTCCAAACGGAGGGCAGGCTGATCCAAATCTTCTGTTTCACGATCCGGCAAGGGTGTAGTTACACATTTTGATTGTAAAGGAGTCATAATCATGGCGCGACTGTTTATTGTTATTGCGTTGTTTTCTTTATTGCTTGTTTCACCTGCATTTGCACAGGACGGCCCGATTTTCGAGTATCTGGGTGTAGTCGAGCACAGCCCGACGAGTTTTGAGTACCAGTATGCGGCCCACAACGTAGCCAACGGCAGTTACACACCGACGGTCAACGTAACGGATGTCCACCTCGAGGGTCAGTTTGCGTGGGATCCCGGCAAGGTCACGGTTTCCGCGCCGATCGACTGGAGTGGTGTGATAGACGGGTTGTTCATCAACTGGACGGTTGAAGGAACGGGCGGCATTCAGCCTGGTGGGACGGTCCAGGGTTTTTCGATTTTTATTGAGGAATATGCGACTATAACGGAGTCGCCGGTCCACTGGACAGACGATCCTCTGGTTACGCCGTGGCAGAATAATGTTTTCGCCAGCACAACGACCCAGGCACCGTTGCCCGAGCCTGGTATATCGGCGTTATTCGCACTGAGCGGTCTGATTCTGTTAGCTCGCCGTGGCTGACCTGGCCGTCGAAGCGAGTTCATGGATTGAGAACTGAAAACGCCGCCGGGGCAAGTACAGGTCCGGCGGCTGTTTTTTTATGGCTGTTTCGATCAATGTCGGGTTCAGCAGGTGTTCAGTCTTGTTATACTATTGCGAGAAGGATATCGCCGGTCTGTTGTGTGCAAACGAGGCCTGGACCTTCAACAGGGAGTGTTGATCGTTGCAGGAAGGCAGTCAAACCATTGAACTTTCAGACGAGACGCCGCCGGATGCCGGCGACCATGCCTCGGAGATGCATGTAGATTTGCAGGGCAATACCACACCCGCCAGTTCCCGTCGTCGTGTAATTGCGTTGATGAACCAGAAAGGCGGCGTGGGCAAGACGACGACGGCGGTGAATGTGGGAGCGGCGTTATCACTGCTGGGGCATCGATGTCTGTTGATCGATCTGGATCCGCAAGCTCATCTGTCACTATCGTTGGGCGTTGATCCTGACGGTCTTGAGTCGAGCATGTACGAGCTGCTTACGGAAGACGCGGTCACCGCCGAGCAGATTGTGCAATATATAGGTGACGACCGTCGTCTGGCGGTATTACCTGCGGAGGTGAACCTGGCAGGCGTCGAGGCGGAACTGGCGGATCGTGTGGTGACGGGCATGGCCCAGACGACGCTTCGCGGTAAATGCCATGCACTTGTGGATCAATTCGATTTTACTGTGATTGATTGCCCGCCGAGTCTGGGTCTACTGACGATCAATGCCTTGACGCTTGCCCGCGAGGTGATTGTGCCGATGCAGGCGCATTTTCTGGCGTTACAGGGTTTGAGTAAGTTGCTGGAGACGGTTCAGATGGTCCGCCGGGCGATCAATCCCGAGCTGGTGGTTTCGGGTGTTCTGTTGTGCATGTATGAAGGTCAGACCATACTGGCCAACGAGGTGACGACGGATTTGAGGAATTTTTTCGAACAGTCGCGTGGCAGTGATCTGCCGTGGCGAGAAGCGATTGTGCTGGATCCGCCGATTCGCCGGAACATCAAGCTTGCTGAGAGCCCGAGTTTCGGCAAGTCGATTTTTCATTATTCGCCGGAGAGTCACGGTGCGGCGGACTACCGGAAGCTGGCGGAGTCGATTGTTTCTCATTGTGTTGGGCGAGGGAGGTAATTGTGGGGATTTGGATTTCAGCTTCCAGAATGCGTCATGCAGATTTGTTATTGTGAGGGGGATGGGCATATTCAAAGTTAATCAAGTTGGTGGAGGGTCATGTCAATCGTTATTGAATAACGTCATATTCCGGCGGCGTGAAAACATGATGAAACGGACCTGGCCTGCGACTTCATTGCGTATGCGTGTTTTTCGCGGGGGGCATGGGAGTAATAGAGCATATTAATCAACCTTGTAGCGCCACCGGCATTTGTTAGGTATGCTATTA
>CAYRND010000139.1:2290-9664 GCA_964425365.1 uncultured Phycisphaeraceae bacterium | reverse complement strand
GCCACGACGGCTGTTTCGAGCACGATTCATACCTGACCATGAAATATCCGGGCTATCCCATAACCGGCAACAAGCGAATGGGCTATGTCATGACCAGTGACGGCGAGTATATCGAGATCACCTTCAACGGCCAGATCCCCGGCAATGACATCCGGGTGGAACTGCCGATGTTTATCAACAACGATGTTTTCACGGCGGATAAAGGTGCGGTGGATTACAATGCCGATGCGCTGATTCTGCCGGGCGACACGAGAACGGTCATCATTTCGCTATCCGGCATTCCACCGATCCCGCCACCCGAGATTGCAGCGATCACGCCGCTGTCAGGCAGCAGCATCCGCGTCGACTGGATCGACAATTCGAACGGCGCGGACCAGGAAGACGGATTCGTCATCGAGCGGCGCCCTTACGCCAGGGACGACAACTGGCAACAGGTCGGCTCGGTCGATCCCGACATAACGACGTACACCGATTCCGACAATGTACACGGATTGATCGAATACACCTATCGCGTCGGCGCGGTGAAGAGCAACTAGGCCGAAACACCGCCTATCCGGACGGCGTGGAAATAAGTGGAACTCCGTATGTGTGAGTCGGGTTGATGTATTTGTTGTTCAATATGGGCCGGGCTGACCTGCCCGGCCCTTATCAATGGATACCAATACCTGTTGCTGACCCGGTTCATGACGCAGGCGTATCCTGAACTCAAAAAGTGTCCGAACAGTAATAACCGTCCAGATAAGTCTTTTTAAACACCCATTTATGGAAATCCAGCTTAAGTAGCTGATTTTAAATATTTTATGAAGCACGAAATGGAAGTGCCCGGATTATTCACTGCGATTGGAAAAAAGATTGACCACCGGTACAAAATGGTGTAAATTTAAAGTGTCTGGAAATTTCATATCAGTGTCCGGACTATTGGGTTTATCTGCGGATTGTCTGGATTATTACCGGCCATTGTATGAATTCCTGCCCGGTGCAGGCGAATATAAAGAGTATCTGATGGAAAACCAGCACGAAACAATCGAAACCGGTGAATCGCTTTCTGCTCCCACCTACACGGCAACACGTGAGATCAGGCAGATGATCCAGAGCGGTCGACTCGAAGAAAACGAACGACTGCCGTCGGTCCGTGAACTGGTACGACAACTGAATGTCACACGCTATGCCGTCTGCCAAGCCATCAGCCACCTGGAAATGGACGGCTACCTCTATAAACAGCATCATCGGTATTTCGTCCGTAAAACACCGAAACAGCATCAGGCACTCTCGATCGCCGATTCGATCGTCATCCTCGCCGATCCCGGCCAGATCAACGGTAGCAATCTGCTGATCCCCGGCTTCGACCGGATCATCGAAGTCGGCGCCATGATCGCCGCAAGACAGGCTCATATGAACGTCCTGACCGTCGATCCCGATCCGCTCAACGATAATTTCGAAGAGGAACTCATTAACGTCCTGGCTGAACGGCCGCGAGGGGTTATCGCATTCCACGGTACACTGATTCATGAACCGAATCACCAGATACTCGATGTTTTCAAATCGAAAGGCGTGGCGATCGCCATCTACGGCAACGGCCCGGACTATACGAATTACGATACGGTCGAATCGGATCACGAATTCGGCGCATATGAACTGACCAAACTGCTGATCAGTAAAGGTCGGCGGCGGATTCTGCCGTTCATGCCGCTTCAGGTCGATATGGACACACGCCCGCTCTGGCTCAAGGCACGGCTTAAAGGTCACCGAAAGGCGCTCGATGAAGCGGGGATCGAACCCATGCCTGAACTGAACTGCCCGGCCACGCCGCATGAGATGGAAACCAAAGAGGAATACTACACCGCCGTACGCATCGTAGCAGGCCACCTGCTCGAATATCTCAAAGGTGATAATCCCGTCGACGCCATCATGGCGATATCCGATAAATTCATTTTCCCACTTACCGCCGCGTGCCGGGACCTGTTCGATCTCGATGTCACCAGAGATATTCTGATCACCGGCTATGACAACTACTGGTCGGATTCGCATCTGAAACGCTGGGATCCCGCCAGACCCTTCGCCACGGTGGACAAACATAATTTCGAACTCGGCGGCGAACTGATAAAACTGATCTCCGGGCGAATCAATTCGGAAATCACCGGTAAGCCGGTACACCGGCTGGTCAAACCAGAGTTGATCGTCACCGAATAGGAGCTGTCATAAAAAACATGCTCAATGCCATGTAAAGTTAAGTGATTGAAGAGATTGATAGATTGATGAAGAGAAGGTAGCCATTTCACATTATTGCCGATAGGTAAGGAGGAAAGGTCATTATGTCACCACGTAAACCCATTGTCACCATGTGCCTGTTATTCGCGTTTTTTGCATTACCGCTGCCAGCACTCGCCCAACAGACCCAGGACGATGCCTGCTTCATCGGATGGGAAGGTGACTGTGACGCCGCCATGTCCTACATGAACGGCAGCTTCAATGTTCGCAGCGGCAGGAATGTATTGATCTCGTTCGGCATCTACACCGGCCAGCAGCTCAAGTGGTATAACCACTCGGGTTACCTGCCCTGCCTGGTCACCGAGTTCGAGCGGGACAACTGCACTGTCAAGATCATGAACTTCGGCGACAAGGTCAACCTCGGGAGTAACGATTACGTCGTCGCCTATTGCCGCGTACAGGTGTATAACCACGACACCGTTCCACATACGCTGAACCCGTCGCCGAACGGGCCGCTGGTGACCCTCGCCAGTGCCAATCACACCGTGCAGCCGGGGCAGACCGTCAACCATGACTACGCCATCGGGATCGACCGCTTCTGTAATGGTTACAACTGGCGGGATGACCTGATCGCCTCGGCAGGCAGCTGGGACCAGCACTTCGATCATATGAAGAATTTCTGGGACGGCCGGCTGCAGGAGATCATGAACTTCGAGATACCCGATGAGCAGCTCGCCAATGGATTCAAGGCGGCTTATATCTATATCAAGATCATCCTCGACGGCAATCAACCGAATGTGGGTGAGTATGGCTATAACAGTGTTTACACGCACGACGCCGTGGGGATCGTCGCCAGCCTGTTCGTCGTGGGCGATTTCATGAACGGCCCCGCCAGGTTGGGATATCTCGATAACACCGGCCGGATCTATTACGACGCCACGTATAAATTTTCCTGGCCGCATGCACTCTACTTGAAACATACGAATGATCTGGGCTATATCAACGGCCGGTTCAACGCACTGCGTGACGGTGCCCGGAAAACAGAAGAATACCGCAACGGCCCGAACGGTATCATGAGGGAAAGCTGGGCCATTGATACCACCGGATACTGGATGGTGGATGACTACTCGGCATTGCTCGGGTTCTGGGCATACAAGTACATCTGCGAACGCATCGGCAACGGCGGTGAATCACAATGGGCCAATGATAAATACAATGCACTGCTCAATGCCACTAACAACTGGGTGAATGATACGATCAATCGCACAGGGATTAACTACATTCCGTCTGATCCGCGTAAGTCGAATGATGAGATATCCCGACTGCGTGATAATCCGCGTGATATGAACTGGTCCACGCTGTTCCTGATGGGACGCTGGCCCTGGGACGGCTACTTGCTGAACGCGCCGCAATCCGGCCCGATCATCGACCTGGTCGAGGAAACATACGATTACGGTTTCGCTCGCGGCCAGAACGAAGGTGGCCTGCCCGAACACACTTTTGGTGGATGGCATTCAGTGGATTATTCCAATTGTTATAACTCAGGCAGCGCCATCCCCGGTCTGATCACCGAAAAATACCGGTCCGAATCGCTTGATGCATTCAAGTTCCTTCTCAACAACGCTACCAGCGGCCCGAACTGTTTCTGGGAAGGCATCGGCTGGCCTGGTGGGCTTGCCAAGTGGGAAGGTGTTCACCCAGTCGATGGGTCCGGTGACTGCCCACATGGATGGGGCCTGTCGTATTGCATGAAGGCCGTGGCTGATTCGCTCTATGCCGAAAAATTCGATGGTAAGGTGATCATCGGACGCGGCATCTCCGATACCTGGCTCGAAAGCGGACAGACCATCGTGGTCAATAACGCCCCGGCTACGGATAACCGGCATGTTGGGTACAGGCTGACCTACAACAATTACGATCGCATCGACCTTGAAATGACCGGTGATGATCCGGCCAATGATATCCTCATCGAACTGCCGATCCTGATGGATCGTCTGGTCAGTGCTTCCACCGGCTCCGTGGATTTCGCCGCAGGACGAGTCACGGTCCCCGCGAATACCAATATGGTCAGTATCTACCTTATCCCTCAAGTCAGTGATCCCGTGGTATCACCGGATTCGGGCCTGTACGAAAACCAGGTCGAAGTGACCATGACCGTGGCCGACCCCGCCGATGCGGACATCCGATACACACTGGATGGCAGCGATCCAGACGCCGGGTCATTACCCTATACCGGGCCGTTTACACTGACCGACAGCAGTACCGTAAAGGCGATCGGCGTGAAAACCGGACAACTGGACAGCGGCATCGTGACACGGGAATACCTCGTCGGACACCTTGGCGATGGACTGCTCGGTGAATATTACAACAACACAACACTTTCAGGCGACCCGAAGCTGAAACGAATCGATCCCCAGGTGAATTTCCCGTGGGAACTGGGCTCGCCGCATCCGGATATACCGACCGACAATTTCTCCGTACGCTGGACCGGCTACGTCATGCCGCTATACACCGAAACTTATACGTTCTATACCAATACGGACGACGGCGTTCGGCTCTGGGTAGACGGCCAGCAACTTATTGACAAATGGATTGACCAGGGCCCGACCGAGTGGAGCGGGCAGATTACGCTGAACGCTAATCAGAACTATCCGATTGTCATGGAATATTATGAAGGCGGCGTCGGGGCACGCGCCGAACTGAGATGGAGCAGCACTTCACAGGTGAAGGAAATCATTGCCCAGAACAGACTGTCTACCGTCGATGCGCCGATCGACCCACCGATCGCACCGACCAACCTGATCGCTACCGCAGTCAGTGACAGTCAGATCGACCTGAACTGGATCGACAATGCCGCAAACGAAGCGGGATTCCGCATCGAACGGAAAACGACCGGCGATTTCGCACTGACAGCGACCGTCGGTACCGATACCGTAAGTTACGCGGATACGGGTCTCAGTTATGAAACGACTTATACCTATCGTGTTTATGCCTGGAACGCCGCAGGCGATTCAGGTTACAGTAACGAGGACGCAATGATCACGCTCTCGCCGCCGCCGCCGCCGCCGCCGACCGGACTGGCGACGATTGAAGGTGACGGTACGGTTGAACTGAGCTGGACCGCCTCGGCGGTGACCGATCCGGCAGTGCTGTATTACATCGTCTACCGCAGTGACGACGCCGGGGTCACATACAGGCCGGTGGCCGTCGCGTTCGGTGGTGCGCCGCAGATTCTCGATCGGCAGGTCTATAACGGCAGTCAATACTGCTACAAACTCAAAGCTGTCAATATGCGGGGCCTGATGTCGGTGAATGATTCCGAAGTCATCTGCGCCACCCCGCATATCCCGCCACCGCCACCGCAGCCGCCGACCGATCTGACCGCGACGGCGTCACAGGACCTGAACGAAATCGTACTTGCCTGGACGGATAATGCTACAAATGAAGACGGGTTCGTCATCGAACGAAAGACCACCGGTGATTACGAAATCATCGCCGAACCCGCTGCGGATACTACCGGCTACAACGACACCGGCCTGGCGTGGGATACCACCTATACCTACCGCGTACAGGCATTCAATGAAAGCGGTAGCTCACCGTACTCCAATGAAGCATCCGACACGACCCCGGTTCCGCTGAACCCCATCTACACCACCGTGGATGATACTTACATTGATATCACCTACACCGGGGCGTGGGGATTCCATGATGACTGGTCCGACCGGTATAACTCGACTACCCATGAAAGCGAAGAAGTGGATGCTTACGTGGAATTCACTTTCACCGGCTATGAAATCGAGCTGATCGGCGAAACCCAGACATGGGGCGGTACGGCGGAGATTTTCATCGATGATCTGTCATACGGTGATGTCAGTTTCAACGACAACCCGGCCGTGCAGCAGTCGATTATCAAGGTCATCAACCTGGCCAACGGCCAGCATACTTTCAAGATGGTCAATACCAGCGGCAGCTGGATCTACGTGGACGCCATGATTTATACGCACTACTGATCCGGTCATCGAGAATATCGTTATCAACTTCGGCTTTGTTTCCTCTTCATTCACTGTTGGCCGGGTGGAATCGCCCGGCCAACGGCTTGCAGAAACGGGTGACGCGTGACGGAGGGTCTCGCCACCACCCTGACCGGGCCCAACCGGCCCGGATGAACATATCCGGCGGCTTGCCCGATTTCGGTGTGGAATAAGGAAGGATGTTGGAATCTCGGACGGAAAGGCTCGCGAACAACAGATTGAAGAAACAGTCAACATCAACCCATTTCACCATTGACAAGGAGAAAGACGGTATGAAGCTCAAATCACTCATTTTCATATTGCTTGTTTCCGGACTTGCCCATGTATCCTACGCCGGCACCTGTGATGAAGATGACCGCGGCGTCATCGGTTGGGACGGCGATGATATGGCAGTGCTGGCTTACAAGGAAGGTCGCATGTTCCTCCGAGCCAGAGGCGATATGAACGTCAGTTTCGGAATCTACAACAACCCCGGCTCGCTGAAATGGTATAACCATTCCGGTTACCTGCCCTGCCTCGTCACGGAATTCGAACGTGATGAATGCACGGTCAGGATCATGAATTTCGGTGATAACGTGAACATAGGCGGTAACGATTATGTGATCGCCTACTGCCGCGTTTCCGTCTATAACCACAGCGGATCCGTGAAGAACCTGAATCCCTCCCCGAACGGCCCGTTCATCACGCTCAGTTCGCCGGGCCATGACGTCCAGCCCGGGCAGACGAAAAACCATGACTTCGCCATTGCCGCTGACAAGTACAACCGCAGCTATGGCTGGCCTTCTGACGGTGATATCGCCAATGCGGGATCGTGGGACCAGCACTTCGATCATATGAGGTCTTACTGGGACGGCAAGCTGAACAGTATCATGAAAGTCAACCAGTTGCCGGATATGGATATCGTGAATGCGTACAAAGCCGCTTATTGTTATACCCATATCATCAAGGATAATGACGAGCATCGCGTCGGCGAATGGTGCTATGACGGTTTGTATAACCACGATACGGTCGGCATCATGGCGTGGCTGATGACCATCGGCGACTTCGACCGTGCCACGGAACGACTGGGAACCATCCCATGGACCAACGGCACGCATCGTTACGAGGATGGTGTATACAAGCAACCCTGGCCGCA
>CAYRND010000139.1:0-2280 GCA_964425365.1 uncultured Phycisphaeraceae bacterium | reverse complement strand
ATGCCATCTACCTGCTCAAGACCGGCGACACGGGGTACATTAACGGGCGGTTCGGCGACCTACAGGCCGCTTTCAATACCATTCGCGGTGACCGTAGCGGCCCGGATGGAATCATGAAACAGACATGGGCCATCGACTCCACCGGATACTGGACCGTTGATAACTGGTCGGCGCTGGTCGGTATCGATTCCTATAAATTCATCTGCAACCGGCTGAATAAATCGGGTGACGCTCAAACCGCTCAGAACGAATACAATGCACTTATGAACGGCACGGATACGGTCATGTCGCGTACAATCAACAATAACAGCCTGAATTACATACCCTGCTCGATCACCCAACCGAATACAAGCAACCGCTGCAATGATCCGCGTGATGCCAACTGGGCGTCTTTCTTCATGTTCGGACGGTGGAGCTGGGAAGGATTTCTGCTGGGCAGCAACCAGTACGGTTACGGCATCAGCAAGATCGACGATACCTATGACTACGGTTTCGGACGTCTCGCCGGCCAGGGATATCCGCAGTTTACCTTCGGCGGCTTCCCCACCGGCTGGTTCTCGACAGGCTATAACATCAGCTACAGTAGCGGAGGCCTCCGCGGCCAACGTTACCGTGAACTATGGTACGACTGTTACCGGTTTACCATCGACAATGCACTCTCCGGACCGTACTGCCACTGGGAAGGTATCGGATGGCCCTCGGGTACCAACTGGGAAGGCACCCACCCCGGTAACGGCTACGGCAGCTCGCCGCATACGTGGGGCATGGCTTGCAACAACAAAGTCTTCGTGGATGCACTGATCACCGAGCGATTCGACGGAACGGTCATCATCGGCCGTGGTATTCCCGCCCGGTGGCTGGACGGCGATGATTCACCGATCGATGTATCGAATTACCCGATCACCGACAACCGCCGCATGGGATACCAACTGACCAGCGACGGTGAATTCATCGAAATCACGTTCACCGGCGATGACCCGGTCAACGAAATATGGGTCGATCTGCCGGTATTCATCGACAATAATGTCTTCACCGCCGACAAAGGCACCGTTGATTACAACAACGATCGCCTTCGCCTGCCGGCGAATACCGGTTCGGTCATCATCTCACTCTCGGGCATCCCTCCGATCCCCCCGCCGTCGAATGTCCAGCCGGTTCCGGTCAACGGCTCGCAGATCAATATCACCTGGCAGGACAACGCCTCCGGTGACGATCAGGAAGACGGATTCATCATCCAGCGAAAGCCGTATCCCGGCGACAGTCAATGGCACCAGGTCGGCATGGTAGGCCCCGACGTCACCAGCTACGTCGATTCAGACAATATCTACGGCCTGATCGACTACACGTATCGCATAGGAGCTTACAGAAACTGAACGAGAGCTGAATTGATCATGCCGCAATAACTTCCGCGTAACGGCAAAGGCCGGGTTATCCACCCGGCCTTTTTTGCATTCCATAAGGTAATGCCGCACCATTTAGCTTACCTGTCAACCAATGAAAAAGGACCATTCTTGCCGTTGTCCGGCCGCCTGATAATCAACCTGTTATCCTGTTATATACAGTATCCAGAACATTCAGTATCATAAATCATTGATATCATTTATTTTACAACATTGCTACAAGCCGGATGCAATTGCTTGCCCAGATAGATAAAACGGTTGATTCCAAAGGAAAAATCAAGTATATTACAATTGTCTGACAATTTTCATACATCTGTCCGGACTGCCGGCGGCAGGTTCAGCCTTGTTCGTCGACGCGGAAATGCGAAGAAAAACAGAGTCGGCATAGAACATCAAGTCACACAATAAAGTCTTTGACAAGTACACGTAATCGATCCGGAAACCTTTCCGTATTGAACCGATCGAGGAGAAAGCCATGTCACAATCAATCATCACCCGCCCTGTCATCACCCGTCCTGTCATCAAGGTCCTTTTCACCTGCCTGACCGTACTCACCATCACCACCGGCATCACAATAGCCAGTGAGGATCACCTCGAATACCCCGGCTTGGTCGGCGTCGAGGGTGACCGCAGCGCCGTATTGACCAAAATGAACGGAGAGTTCTACCTGCGACGAAGCGCTCCCGCCGGACTCGATGATAACGTCAACGGCGGATTCGATATCTACACAGGCCAGAGCCTCTACTGGTATAACGAGGATGACTACTACCCCAGCCTCATCACCGAATTCGAACGCGATAACTGCACCGTCAAAATCAAACTGTTCTGAATGGCATGAACTTAAGCTGTAAGCCTATAATATAAAGACGCTTACGTCTGT
>CAYRND010000138.1:0-9829 GCA_964425365.1 uncultured Phycisphaeraceae bacterium | reverse complement strand
ATCGGCTTGCCCCGGTGGTAAACTTGAGCTTTTATAGCGCTGTAGTGTTAATCAGCTTCATAACGCACATCGTAACGAACGAACTTCGGATCGTACGGCGCAGAGGCACTGTTAAAAATCAACTGGATCTGCGCCTCAGTAAGCTGGTAATCGAACAATCCCACATCGTCCATCAGCCCGCCGAAGGGGTTTTTGACGTTCGTCGGTTTATCGGTGAATGTATTCCAGTTCGTATTCCCGATCACCAACGGCTGCGTATTACCCTGGGTACCGCCGGTATAACCGTCCTGTGCCTCCAGTTGGCCGTCAAGATACACTTTCATACCGTTCGATCCGAATGTAAAGGCGACATGATGCCACTCGCCACCGGCGATCTGGGTGTTGCCGTAAATCTTGTATCGATTCGCATCACCCCCGCACGCGGCGATATTCTGAAGCCTCGCGCCCAGCCGGCACTTGTTGTTATCCAATGGATGAGGCTCCACAAAAACCGTCAGATCGCCGTCAGTAATACCTATCTGTTCTATGCCGACTAATCCGGCAGACTGAAAATTGCCGCCTTTTAATGCCTGCAACTTCGCAATATCCACATTGAACCATATCGAAAACGAACCGTTGGGCATGGCGTAAGCGCCGCCCTGGTTCACCGTGATATGTGAACCATTCAAATAATCTGTATTTGCTACACCGGGATTTTCATAGTTACCCGGAAACGCGATCGCCTTGTTCACCACCCCCGGCTGATCGTAGATGAACGGCTGTGAATATTGCATCACCGTCCCGTTACGACCGCCTACCGTATCGGCCACCGTCGGACCCGACGTTTCATCCAGGGTCCAGTGACCCAGGTTCGGCTTCGGCGGGGTCGGCACATTCGCCAGTATCGCCACTTCCGCATCGGTAAGCTGTGCCGCGTACAGCCGAATGTCATCAAGCCAGCCCTGCAGCGGCCAATTCGGATCACCTGAGCAGATCTGGAATTGGGTAGCGCCAAAGGACAAATCAAGTGTGTTGGTATCGATACCGATGGTGCAACCTGGATTGTGATGAATCAAAACACCATCCACGTACAACTTCATACCCTGCCGTCCCCAAGTCGCCGCCACGTGATACCATCGATTGGTAAGAATGGAACCAATTACCGGCTTGGCATCGAATCGACATTCATCGCTTGTCGATTGTAATCGATAAACCAATCTATCCCATTCCAGAAAAACCAGGAAATGGCCGCCCGTTCCGTAAAAACAATTGTCACGCGATATCAGACCCTGGGCAACATTAGTACGCTGCGTGTTGAACCAGAATGAAAACGCACCTTCCTTCAGGTGGAAATTCTGCGAGTCCGGTACAAGACCGAAACTGTTAGGTGAGGTGTTGCCCGGAAAATACGCGCAGTTCCCGATCACACCCGACTGGCCCAGGGCAATGCCGTTATGATAGCTGCCGTGGTTGCCCCCCTTCGTGTCGATGATCGTCGTACCACCCGTTTCATCCATCTTCCAGTGACCCACCAGAATCTCATACGGCCTGATACCTGCCCGGCTCGTATGCGCTACATTATTCACCCGGCCCACCGAGGTGATCACCGCCGGATGGAACTCGTTATTGGCGAAATCACTGTCCATCATGTCATACACGGCGACGCTGAAGCTGCCCTCGCCGAACGACGCGTTCTGAATCCAGATACCCGGATTGAACTTCCCACGCCAGTCAGGCGTGCTTTTAACGTACTCGGCCGTCAGCTCGAGCCCGCTTTCCGCCGCCGCTCGCGCCAGCGACTCGTTACGCACATTCATCGCTATCGCCGTCGACGTCTGATGTGCACTGAGAAACGATATAGCCAGCACCGTACAAAGCGCCAGCGCAACAATCACCAGCATCGCCGCCACGCCACGCGAACGAAATCCGCCGCGGTTCACGCGGCGAAGCTGTCGTTCATTGATCGGAATCTGATGTAGCAAGTGATAGTCTTTCAGCCCTTAATATTCAATCTCAACACTTATTGACAATCCGAAATCAGCAATCAACCATTCAGTCGTTCCTCACCGAAACCGCATTGATCGCCACATCCTGGATATCACCGGCCTGCATCTGGATGCGGTAACTCACCAGCCGGGCGTCCTGCGGACTTGACGGGTTATCCAGTGTAAAGGTCAGACCCGCGACGTTACCCGCCCACAGTTGCGGGCCGATTACACCGCTTGACTTCAGCGTATTCGTCAGTGATTCGAAATTCGTACCAGTAAGCGGGTACGGCGTCTCCTCGTCCGACGCGCCGCCGCTCGCGCCGCCCGGCGGTGCCAGAAACGAACCGTTGATCACCGTGCGGCTGATACCCGGACCCTGCCACGCGACGGCAAGGTTGTCGCCGCCGGTACCCTCCTTCATTAACGCTTCAATGTAATATTTCTCGCCCGCCTGAAGCGTTATCGCTGATGACTCCTGCGTCACGTACTTCGTCCATTCCTGCGAGCTGGTCCAATCCGTGTGAAAGGCAATCTTCACCTTGTTCACCGCATTCTCATCAGGACTGAGCCACAGCTCGCAGTTATCATCCGCGGCGACCCAGAACTTGTACTCGCCGTTCTCCGGCGGGAAGAGGAACCCGCGGATTCGCTGGCCGTAGGCGTCGGCGACATCCGTCGGACCTTCAAAACGCGTCAGCATTTCCGTATAGCTCGGATTACCGGGGTAATTGCTGTTATTCGTCAGATCCGCCACCGATGTGCCGCCGATCCCGTCCCAGCGCTCACGCAGGATCTTGCCCTCCGGCTCGTCCACCGCCGCTGCGGGATTACCAGCCTCGTACGACCATATCCCCGTCGTATCGTTGACAGTCGCGAACTCGAGCCGCTGCATTTCAAGCGGGCACGGCTCGCCGTCCATATCGTCGTCGCTCTTCCACAACACAATGTAATTGCTGCCCGACGCGAGGATCGACTGCGAGCCGCGGATCGTCGCGCCCAGACGGGCGTTCACCGTCTTGTTTCGCGAGACCAGTGTTCGCATGTCCTTGCTGCTGTCCGTGCCGTATGTCACTGCCACCAGCACCGTCGCGATCGCCGTGCAGATGATACCCGTCGCCGCAATCGACAATATCAGCTCGATCAGCGTCAGACCGCGAGCATGCAACTTACCGGCCGGCATGTTGTGTCGACTGTATATCCTCATAGCGTAGGCTCCGGCACAAAGCGTGTGATACTCCACGATGGCCCGCCACCTTCCTGGACCGTTACGGTGATGGTACGGCCGTCTTCGTTCGTATTGAATGCCGCCGTGCCCTGCCACGTCACACCCCAGGTCTGAGGCGTGATCGTTACCGAGCGGCTGTACGACTGGTACATCTCCGGATAGGCATTGCCCGACGCGTCACGGACCGAACCGGCGTTTTCGCTGTAGTTGTTGTAATCGTTCATGTGATCGAAACCGCGGGCGTTGTTACCGGTTGAACCGTTGTACGGGATCGCCAGTACCTCATCGATCATCGCCTCCGCCAGCGCCAGCGCACGTGCCTCGGACATCGCGCTGTAGGTCCGCATCTGGCCGTACACGATCGCCTGCGTCACCGCACCCACGGAAAACGCAAGGATCGCCGCCGCGATCAACACCTCGGCTAACGTAAACCCGCGCATCCGGCTCGTTCTGATACGCATAACCAACTCCCCAACCAGTACCTCTCTCGAAAATACACCAGAAAGGATAACCTGGATGTATTGTGCCGATCTATATACAATCCACTTACCAATATAATCGGCCATCCAGCAACTCTATTTAACCCGTCACTATTGACAACCGCAGAATTATAAGACCACCGGATATACCACCTGTAACACCTGCACAAAATAGATAACCCCAGGCGGCATGGACAACAGCCCCTGATATTCCGTTTCATATCGCTTCACTGCCCCACTGCCCCACTGCTTCATTGCCCACTGTTCCCCCTCCCCGATCCTGTCGATAAACAATCTATGGCATCCGTTCCACGATACCATCACGCCGGCTTCACCTTGATCGAGGTTATGATCATGGTCATCCTCGTGGGCATCATCAGTGCCCTTGCCATTCCGATGTTCGGCAGCAACGACCAGATCCAGCTCAGAGCCGCCGCACAGGTGCTCATGGCCGACCTGAGCTACGCTCAGATCGAGTCCATCACCCACGATGAAAAGGTCTGGGATGATGTGAACAAGCAGTTCACCAACAGCAACCTGCGAGTGGTGGTATTCGACATCCCCAATAACACCTATTACATCGCCGCCGCCTCGGACACCGGCACGCCCATCAACGATATCTCGGGCAACCCCTACCGCGTCACCATGGGCATCGACCGTGCCCAGAACTTCGGCAACGTCACCATCTCATCCGTCAGCCTCGATGGTGACAACATCCTCGGCTTCGGCCTCTACGGCAACCTCGACCAGAACGATGACGCCACTATCACCCTCGCCTGCGGCAGCCAGACACTCACCGTCGTCGTCGACAGCGACACCGGCGATGCATCAATCCAGTAACCCTCTCCCACCTACCACTCCCATCCCGGTACCAAACACAGCAGCCCGTGACCGATATTGCCGGCCAACGAACAGACCCGATACACACAACTCGGTACCCGCAGCTTCAAGGCTCGGGGAACGTGAATCCCGTGAACAAATAATCAAAGACGCGGAAAAAGACAACGCGACGGATATCCGGCGTTACGAGACTGCTACGCTTTCCTTTTCACGTGCGTGGCAGCCGGCGGACTTTCCCATGACCACCTGGACTTTGTGGCTCTTGCCGTCGGATGCGACGGGGATGAGGGTGCTCGCCAGTTCCCGGCCGTCGACGATGACCTTTGCCACACCGCTTTCAACGTGGTCGGGGTTGGTGACTTCAATTTCGTATGTATCGCCGCGGAATTTTCGTGTAAGTCGGTAGCCGTCCCACTCGCCGGGAATGCAGGGATCGATCCTCAGGCCGTCGTATTCCGGTCGAACGCCAAGCATGAATCCGATCACCGTGCGGAGTACCCATGCGGCCGTGCCGGTCAGCCAGTGGCAGGCGCCTTTGCCGAAGTCCTGCGATTCCGGACCTTCGACGTACTGGCACTGGCCGTAGGGCTCGAGCTGTCGAACCTCGATGGCGGCGTCGGAATAGTCGAAGGGTGAAACCGCCTTGTAGATATCGAGCATATCCTGAGCGCGCCCCATCATGCCGTATGCGATAGCGGCGAACATGTTCGCCTGCGAGAAGATGGCGGCGTTTTCGTGACTGCCGGGCGAAAACCCGGTGATCACGCCGATCGACGGATCGAACTGGGTATACGCCGGCTCGAAGAACCGCATGCCGTACTTCGTCCACAAACGCTTCTTCACCAGATCGAGCACCTGGTTGCTCCGTACCTTGTCGGTCACGCCGCAGATGGGCGCCCATATCTGTGTGTTGAGGAAAAAGGCGCCTTCCTTGCAGTGTTTGTCGCCAATGGAGGTGCCGTCGTCCTTGAATGCGCGAACGAAGTACTCGCCGTTCCAGCATTTTTCATTGACGATTTTGTACAACTCGTTGCCGCGAGATTCGTATTGTTCGATCAGCGTCTCGGCCTGCTCGTCGCCGGATAGTGTGCGGCGGAGGATCTCGGCCATTGACTTGAGGTTCATATGAACGAACATACCAAGCCAGACGCTTTCGCCTTTACCCTCGGGCCCGACACCGTCGAGCGCATCGTTCCAGTCCCCGGTTCCGATCAGCGGCAGCCCCTTCGGACCCTTGACACTGATATAATAGTCAAGACCTTTGATAATAAACTGCCACAATGGCGCCGTATGCCCGTCGACCAGCGATGTGATTTCTTCAGTCACCAGTGAATAGTCGCCGGTCTCACGGATATAGTCTTCGAGTGTCATCACGAGCCATAGCACATCGTCGTTTTTCGCGCCGATATGCGAAGGCCTGGCCTTGAGTTCAGGCCGGGGCGTACCGTGCGCCTGTTTGCCGTCGCCGCTGATATAGGAAGCGATGATCCGGATGTGCCTTCGTGCGATGTCTTTATTGAACGACGCCATACCACCGGCGTCGCAGAGGATATTGCGGAACCCGCCGTTGCCCACCGCTGTCCAGAAGTTGCCGTAATAGAAATTCGAGTCACGCCACGTTATGGCGTTGATGTACATCTGGTACTTGGTCCACCAGTTGACATCGGTATTGAGTGCCCGGTCCGGCGTGCTCACGGGGTTCTGTGATAACTGATCATGCCAGTATTTCCGCGTCGCGTCGAACTCGTCCCTTATCGACTGCTGTTTTTTGTACTTGGCGATCAGCTTCGTCTGGTCCGCCTCGTCGTCCCAGGCGGTGACGCCCATGGACCATGCGAACTGCGTGCTTTCGCCAGGCTTCAGGCTGATATCCCACCGCAGTGCACCGACGATCGGCTTGCCGACGACATCTTCATTCGAGCACTTGTTCGTCTCGAGCGCGAGTGGGTCTGCAATCGAGCGGTACATACCGATGAACTTCTCCTTGCTGCACTCGTAGCCTGCGGGCTGAAGCGTCGAGGTGAGGAAGACGGCGTAAGGCCAGTGCCCCTTGCCTTTGCCGTCGGGCCGATCGACGAATCGTTTCGTCCCGATAAGCGCGCCGTCACGGTACCTGATTTCATTGAACGAATTCCAGAACCACGCCGCACCGTCGCTCTGGCCGATCAGGCAACCAAAAATCATTTCCTGGTAGAGGTAGATGGACAGGTGCTTCGTCTTGTCGGACTGGTTATCGAGTTCGACCAGCCAGCTTTCGACGTCGTCGTGTGTACTGACAAACGGTGTAAGCGAACCCGATACGCCGTCATGGGCCGAGGTGATTGTGCTGTAACCCAGGCCGTGCCGGCATTCATAGGACTGGGCTGAAAGTTTCGAGGGATGGCAGTTGATATTCCAGAATCGGCCGGTGTCGTTATCCCGCACGAAGTGGAATTTACCCTGCGTACACTCGAGCAGGTCAGTGAGTCCTTTATGGTTGATCGCATGCAGGCCCATGTCGTAGTAGAAGCTGTAACCGCTCGACACCTGGGAAACCAGAGACGTATACCGACCATTGGTCAGACAGTTGATCCAGGGTCTGGGCGTATTGAACCGCTCAATGACGTATTCTTTTCCATCTTCGCTGAATTGGCCATATTTCATGGTATATCCTCTATTTACAGTAACACCGCGACAGAACACCACTTACGTCTTTCAGCTTCCCTCCGACCTGCTCAACTCAGATTGAATTGAGAGTAAATGCACCTGTTCAGACAGGTATTGGCGAATGGGTATTGTACCACTACATACCCGGTATTACCAGTTGACCGAAGGCTGACAATCCCTCCCGGCTCCGCCCGTCATAAGCCTCCCGATTCATGGAAATGATGACAGGAAAGCAGTACCACCGTAACACCAATCTTAATCGTGTAATTTCCAGGATCAACCGCCCCCCACCTCCCCGCGCTGCGCGTCGGGAAAGCAGGAATGCCGGGCCGAAAGGCTACTGGCCGCCGGTTCATAACCGGCGGCCAGCAACACGTGACTCCAGGTTTTCATTGATCGTGGATCAATGATCAGAGACTCACTTCAAATCTGAACATCCCGAATCCCGGATCAGATGTCATAGTACATCATGAATTCATGCGGATGCGGACGGAGTCGAAGTGCGTCGACTTCGTTTTCCATCTTGTAATCGATCCACGTTTCGATAACGTCTTTTGTGAAAACATCGCCTTTGAGCAGGAAGTCGTGATCGTCATGGAGTGCATTCAGTGCTTCTTCGAGCGAACCGGGTGTTTTCGGCACTTTCGCGGCCTCGATGGGTGAAAGGTCGTAGATATTCACATCGAGCGGCTGGCCCGGATCGATCTTGTTCTGGATTCCGTCGATCACGGCCATGAGCAGTGCGCTGAAAGCAATATAGCCGTTGCACGACGGATCGGGGCATCGGAACTCGAATCGCTTGGCCTTTGGCGACTTGGAGTAAAGCGGAATGCGAACGGATGCCGATCGGTTCCGCTGTGAAAGCGCCAGATTGACCGGCGCCTCGTACCCGGGGACCAGTCGTTTGTAACTGTTCGTCGACGGATTCGTAAACGCACACAGGGCCCGAGCGTGCTTGAGCACGCCGCCGATGGCATGCAACGCCATTTCACTGAGCCCGGCGTAACCGTCGCCTGCGAAGAGCGGCCGGCCGTCTTTCCACAACGACAGGTGGGTGTGCATGCCCGAGCCGTTGTCCTGAAAGATCGGTTTCGGCATGAAGGTCGCCGTTTTGCCGTGAGCGCGAGCGACGTTTTTGATGACGTACTTGTACTTCACCAGCATATCCCCCATTTCGACCAGCGGCGCGAATCGCATATCGATCTCACACTGACCCCCGGTGGAGACTTCGTGGTGATGGCATTCGACCGGAATGCCGCAGTCAAGCATCATGAGCATCATCTCCGTACGGATATCCATCAGCGTATCGGATGGAGGAACGGGGAAGTATCCTTCCTTGTACCTGAGTTTATGGCCGAGGTTCGGCCCTTCGTCGGTACCCGAGTTCCAGATACCCTCGACCGAGTCGATGCTGTAGAAGGATGTGTGCTGGTTCGAGTCGTACTGGATATTATCGAAGACGAAGAACTCGGCCTCAGGACCGATGAAGCAGGTATCGGCGAGTTCCAGCGACTGCATGTATTTGATGGATTTACGTGAGATGTTACGCGGGTCGCGTGTGTAGTCCTCGCCGGTGACCGGGTCCTGGATGTTACAGATGATCGCGAGCGTAGACTCGGCCCGGAACGGATCGATGAACGCGGTCTCAGCCTGCGGCTTGAGCAGCATGTCGGATTCATTGATCGCCTGCCAGCCACGGATCGACGAACCGTCGAATCCGAATCCGTCCTCGAAACAGTCATCGGTCAACTCGGTAATCGGATACGATGTGTGCTGCCACATACCCGGGAAATCCATGAACCTCAAGTCGAGGACTTTACAGTTCTTTTCTTTTGCCAATTTGATTACATCGCTGGGAGTCACGGTTTGTCCTTTCTATATAAAAAACGTGGGGTTGATTGCGGATTTCAGATCGCGGCTTGAACCCTGTAGCTGGAATCCTGAAAGTCCGTTTTTTGCTTTTCATTTCAGGTCAGCCAGCCAGAAACTTCTATTATTTAAGCTTGAACCAACCTGAACAACCTCATTTAAGGCACTCCAATACATTATGATCGATTTCATTGCAATGTCAACTTGAATACGCCTGCTGCATAGGCATATATTTTATTTAATGCCTATATTTTGAACAATCCATAGCTGGCCGTCCGAATACCGATGCGATATTTTATCCTTAACCCATTTCAGATCAATATTTTACATGAATATCCCTATATATGTATGGGGAAGGGTAAGTTGAGAGCTTACGTTTCATGCCGGAAGGATGTCATTTCGGGTCTGATAACCGATATCAGGGAAAATACTCAGGAGGATTTTTCTTATTCGGCACTATAGAAGCCTCGTCTCATAAAACATCGTTGCTTGCATTTCTTCTGATGCCGCCAGCGTGTGCCATACTGAGAAGTCAGTATGAAAAATCCATCTCTGACAACATTTACAGCATGCGGACCTGCTGTTAGAGTTGTTTTATCTATTGATTGCAGGCGCTATCGAACCGAAACAAGAGTTTAAGAATCCACTGAGGTCACGATTTGACAATCCGGGATCCAGGGGTGGTCCATGAGCCTGTCGTTTGAAACATTCGTAACAGGCTCCATTCCCTTTACCAGCCCCCCTGCATCCCATAGGTGTTAAGCTAAGCGGATGAATTTTTACGTCGATGGACTTGACATCGA
>CAYRND010000137.1:0-10122 GCA_964425365.1 uncultured Phycisphaeraceae bacterium | reverse complement strand
TCAGGTCACGACTGAAGCGCACCAGGGGACCTTGATAGCGCTGTAGTGTTAATAACGCACCAGTACTATCCACGTACCGGCCCGCATCTTCTTACAGGATTAAATCTTTCCGCCATCTGATAGCAATATATGTATCAGAATACTTCATTATTTTAACGGTATATGGCATTCGTTACAACAGGAATAGCTGGAAAAATCGTTATAAATATCACAGTCCGAATATTTTATCTAAATTAACATGTCCGAATAAATTGTCGTATCGCGATAAGTAAGCTGTGATGGCATGGGATGATTCTGTTATTTCAAGGGTTCAGCACGTGCAATCCCGATGAATCGAAGATGAATCGGGAATGAATCGGGGGGAGGATCGGGATTGTCCATGCGGCTCATGCCGCCCGAGATTGAATTGAAAGCTACGTGATTATTTAAACTGCTGATGTGCAATATCAATAGAGAAATATCGATACGGAACGGAATGCGTATGACGCACTACGAGGTTTCGTTCGTACCGACCCGAATCACGACGAGCGTGGTATCGTCGATGGCGCGTCGCAGGCCGGTGAATCGCCGGAGTTTCAGCAGGATATGATTGAGTGCATCGGCAGCGTTGAAACCCACCGCTTCGCGAAGTGCCTGCTCGATCCGTGTTCGGCCGAATTTTTCCTGGTCCGGGTTGATCGCATCGGTCAGGCCGTCGGTATAAAGCAGGATCATATCGCCCTGCTGCAGGTCCCACAGACCTTTTTCGTACTGCTCGTTCGGATCGATTCCAACGATCATACCGCCGGTACCGAGTGTGTAAATGGTACCGTCGTGCAGCAGCATGGGCGGCTCGTGTCCGGCGTTGCAGTAGGTAAGCCTGAGGTTAACCGGATCGAGCACGCCGTACCATAGTGTTGCGAACTCGCTGTCGAGTGTATCGCGTGTCATGGTGATATTGACGCGTGAAATGATTTCATCGATATCATAAACATCCTGTGCAAAAGCTCGCAGGCTCATCCTGGCACTCGCCATGAGCAGGCTGGCCGCGATGCCCTTGCCCGCCACGTCGCCGATACTGATTCCGATATGTCCGCCCAGGTCGATGAAGTCATAGAAATCGCCGCCGAGTTCGTAGCTGGGGACATACCGTGCGGCGATATCGAACGGCGGTTTTTTCGGCATCTGGTGGGGCAGCATCCGTCGTTGGACATCGGCGGCGAGTTGCAACTGTCGGAGCATTCGCTGATTTTCGAGTCGCTGATGATCGAGTCGTGCACTTTCAATCGCCGTAGCCAGCAGTTGTGAAATCGCACGGAGCAGCTTGATTTCGCTTTCCCTGAACTGGCGTGGACTGATCGTATACAACTGCAGCGTGCCGATCGGCTTGTCCTGGTAGTTCATGCCGATACATAACATGGATACCAGTTGCTCCCGGCCGGCGTCTTCACCATATCGTACACGCGGATCGGTCGACATATCTTCCACATAAGCAACTTCGCCCCGCAACACCTGTCTGAACAATTCACTTTCACTCAGCTTGATCTCACCTTTATTGAGATAACTGTCGGAAAGATTGTGTGCTGCCCGTAATACCAGTTCATCCGTATCTTCACCAATCAGCCGTATGGCCGCGCCCTTGACATCCATCACCTGGACGACTGATTTCACCGCGTTATCCAGAACCTGCTGCAGATCGCGGTAACCCGAGAGCATGGTGCTGATCTTATAGAGCACCGCCAGTTCATCCAGACGTCGTCGGGCATGATACTTTTCGTAACACAACCGTGCCATACTGTTCGCCAGCAGATAGAGGAACTGGATACCGGCGGCCTTGTTCGGCCCGCAGGTTTCCTCAGCCTGCTGGATCAACTGTTCGATCGTGTCATCCGGCAGATGGAGTTCAGCGGCGACGGCCCTGAATCTGGTTATGCCTGATGACGCTTCGGCATGAAGGGTATGCTTTTCGATGGCAATGGAACCCAATTGCCGGCCTTCCACGACTATGGGAGCAATGAACCGTCCGCGATTGTCTTCTTCGGCATCGATCAACTGCTCGAAGACTTCGCCGGACTGAGCCTGCCTGCCTGCATCGGTCGGGGCGGTCAGCGGCCGGCCTGAGGCGTCACGAATCACCGTTGTCAGGCGCGTTACCGTGCTGAAGCTGTCCTGAATTTCCTGGAGTGTTTCAATATCAAGGAAATCTGTCAGCGTCAATTGATGAACGCCGGTTGATGCGTCGTGATCGATGCGGCTTGCCGACGCTGCCGCCTGACCGATCATTTCCGGTACATTCGACTGGGACACGGGGATGGAATTGATATCGTTCACTTTCATGCTTACCCGCGGAACTCATTCGAAAACAGAACACGTTAAGCCGCATATCCTGACCGTGCGGCGGATCGGCAACATTATATTATTTTACAGGAAGGATGACTCAGAGAGTCGGTCGGTCGGTGATTCCGGTGTTTTCTTCTACTCGCCGAGCCAGATTCGCCTGAGCACCGGCATCAGCGGATCGTCCGGCGAATCGGTTTCGGCAATCGCCAGCCCATACCGCATCAGCGACCGTGATGACACCTGATAACCCAGATAGGCCATGATCAAACCCGCTTCGGTGTTATTCTCCCGATTACCGATCATATCCTGCAGTTCCGACTGCAGCCATTGGAGGCGATCGGACGGCGGAAGCAGATTCGGAGCGTATCGCAGGGCAATCAATTCAGGATGATCCGTGTAAAGTTGGCGGAGATTGAAGGCCGCCGATCGAATCATCCCCACGCCCAACTGTGAATGAATCAATCCGACCCGTATCATCGGTCGGTCCGGCGACTCGTTTAAGGACTGGCGATATAATCCTTCAGCCGAAAAATAATTCCCTGCGTCGAACTGCTCCTGTGCCTCCTGCATCAAGGTATTGACACGGGATTCACGTTCGCTGACAAGGCTGTCCAGTGGAACAAGATCATAATTCAATGTGGAAATCAATTCATCGAACCGGTGTTCCCATGGTTCACCCTCGATCGCCCGGCCGTTGCGTTCGACACTCCCTTCCAGTGCCTGTTTGAGCATCTGGTCGATTTTCGTCACTTCAGGCAGTCCCGAGGTTTTTTCAACGGCTTCGTCACGGGCTTTTTCAGCTTCCTCGATGGCCTTCAACGTCGGTTCAGCAAGTACGAGATTCCTGCTCTGCTCCCAGGGGGTCTGCTTCCTGGCAGTCGTATCATCATCCGGCGATTCGGCGTCCTCTTCAGGCTGTTCACCCTGCTGCATGCGCTTGATCGCATCGAGCACTTCCATATAAACGTCGTCTTCCCGGCTGGTAACATCAGGTGTTAACAGTTCAGCAAATGATTCTTCCAGTTGCTTTATCTGGAAGTCCGCCGTGGGTGTCATGGTATTGATCTGATTCGAATCGATGCCGGTCTGCAATTGCCGGCCGAGCATCAACGTGGGTGACATCGGCTGCCCACCATATGAAAAGCCGGGACGATTCACGGCATCTTCCTGCTGCATATCGTTGAACCACCAGTTATCGTACTGATTCAGGTCATTCTCCCATTTCGGCGAATTCGATTCGCGTTCAGTCCACGATTCCAAAGTGTACTTGCCGCTTGCCGGTGTTTCGGGAAAATACGTTGCTTCCAGTGATCTGCCGAGATACGATTCGTAATCATTTTGCAATCGTCCCTCCACCGGAGATTGGAGGATACTGAATGGAGATTGATTCCTCAGCGAGTACGTACCGAGCTGGAATGCATTCGTGGTCGCCGTGACGCCACCGGTATCGGAATATCGCGTGGGGGCAAACGTACCGGCCCTCGCGGGGGGCAGGGAGCGATAGACATCCAACGAATAACCTGAATGGGACAGGTTGGGTATTCCAGGATCCGAAATGATGACAGGGCTTGATGACAGACTGTCGGCATTGAACCGGAACAGATCGTCGCTCTGAAGGGTATCCTGTATTTCTCCCGGCGCGGTATATCCCACATCATCACGGAAATACTGATAGTTGCTCACATTTCCGGTCATCATGTTATTCCGGCCGCTGAAATCATATTGGTTTACGGGTGTGTTGTATCCGTTCGAGCCTGCCTGAATCGAAGCATCCAAAGCCCGTCCGTCCTGGGTAGATTGAACCTGAGCCGTCGTCCGGGTCGACCAGCCCGCAGGCATCAAGATGATGAGTACGCCGACGACTGTTCGTATATCTGATTTCATGATGCGTTCCTTAATAAGGAATCATAGGCCGCTGATAGACTGATGGGTAACACAAATCAGCCCGTTTTACGCGGCAAACATCGGCCCGGCCCCACAGAATCCGATCATCGGAACTACTGTATCTCCATGATTTCAAAACGCTTGCTGCCACGCGGCAAATCCACTTTGACAACCTCTCCCGGCCGGGCCTTGAATAGCGCCTCGCCCATGGGGCTGCCCATGGTGATCTCGATTTCATCCGTATCGAACCGGCCAGAAGATTCGCCGACCAGTTTGTATAGATCGACCGCATCCGTCTCGACGTCTTTCAATTTGACGATCGAGCCAAGAAAGACCATATCATCCGGGAGTTCGATATCATCGGCGACTTTCGCCTCTTTCAGTCGCTGTTCCAGGCGTCTGATCTCCGCTTCATTAAGCCCTTGTTCCTCGCGGGCGGCGTGATAATCCGCGTTTTCCTTCAAATCACCCAGCGCACGTGCTTCGGCGATCCGGTTACTCAAGACAGGACGATGGGCTTTCATCTTCTTAAGTTTCTGTTCGATCCGTTCCTGTTCTTCTCTGGTAATGAACTCCACGTGCGGCTCCTTTGCAATTAAACATTCATCCATAATCCTCGGCACGCTGCACGGCACGGCATCAACAACCTGTGTCCGGAAACAGTCGTTGACCAAATGGTTATCTTATCATCAATAGTGCCTGTATGCGATCTGTTTAGTCGGTTTTTCCAATAATTTCAGGCGAAACCGTACATAAAAAAGGTAAATACCCCACCCCGACAGGCCGGATATCCCCACGAACAAAACACATGGCAGTGCCACGCGGCTGTCAAATTCAAACCCTGCCGCAGTTAAGGACCATAACATGAGAACCGGGCTGTAACAGGTCAACGATTCCATTGCGACGGAACCGCCGCCCCATCGTGTATACAGCCATATGGCAAGGAGCCCGCCGAAGATAACCAGCAGGCACAGCAGCATACCCCATGTCCGTACCAACCACCGGCGGCCGTGTATTGTGCTCACAATAATCAACCCGGTAATAAACGACCACCCTGCCAGTGACAGGTCGAGCATCAGTCCCTGCTCGAATGACCAGCCTGCCATCCACTGAAGCGGCCAGAGCACCGCCTGGAAAATAATCTGCAAGCCCAGCCAGTCGACGATGATGATCATCACCATCACCATGCGACGCGAGCGGACCGTATTATCGGGTAGCGGCGCCTGGCTGAGCCGGAATGCCGGCCAGATCGCCATCATCCCGATCATCGCCGAAAAGACCATCCAACGCACCGCAGGCTGTGTTGATGTCATTGTCAGCGTAATCGACCAGGACCCGAGCAACCAGAGGCACCATCCCAGTATGAGCAATCGGAATCCCGTCAGATCTGCTGACCGGTCATGACCGGTACCGGCCTTACCGATATCCTCTGCTGATCGCTCGTGATCAGAAGTCGATGCCCACCGCGAATTTGAAGGTGAATCGCTATCCATGAGCAGGCAACCTGACGCAACAACACCCGCCACATACCATCTCGGGATTCAGTCATTTCTTACAGGACCGATTGTCGTCCGGTATCGTAATCGAAACCCCGGCTATCGACACATCAGCCTTCCTGAGATGGATGGACTATCTGAATGGTAGTGCCGAAAATATCCACGATCTTGCCGCCGGCATCGATCGAACCGCGTGTGGCGGCCACCTGTCGCAGCCAGCGGATCTTAACCGCATAGTCCGGCTCCCGGGTCCGTTCATAACCCGGCGGCAGGCCCCAGCGGACCATGCCGTGATTTGTGTACAGCTTCAATCGCGGCAGCCCCGAACTGTCTCGTTCACCGGCGTCATAAGCAATAATCTGATCGGCGTACGGCTCACATTCAAGCAGCTCCACCAGCATGACCGCAGCCTGGAGATCATCGCCTGACCAGTACTCACCCGGCTGTGTCGGAGCAATACTGTTGACACCCGTGATCACCGGCAGGCCGATCTGATCGAGTTGATCACGGGAGTACACCCCCGGGAGGAGTACGCCTTCACGATCGATCAGCCGCAATCCTGCGTGGTCCACCACCAGCGCGACCGGGCGGCGATAGTCGGCGAACACTTCAATTCGACCATCTCGCAACCGGCGAAGTTGATGCACCTGACTGACCCACGGCGAATCCGACAGCACCGACGTCGCCAGACAAAGCGATTCGCGATCATGCGGATCAGCGGAAAGGTAGCCAGCTATCAAGAGTTTGATTTCGTCTTCCAACGAGGGACTCATCCACAACGGACAGTTTCTGATCTCGATATCATCCGGCTGGATCAGGCGGCTGTACCGCATGGACTCGTATTCATTCAGCTCCCTGATCAGTCGCGACCCGCCGAGCACGACAACGGCGACGGCTCCGATAACCGCGAGCATTTTCAAGCCACGCACTGTTCGCGCGGGATCCCATGGCTGATGACGTTTCGTCTTCCTCGATCCGCCCCTGCCACGCTTCGGTTTGCGGGGATTCAACGGTAAAAACCAACTCATTAGCGAGCTTCCTCTGTCAACTACCGGCCGGTTAGCAACATCGGCAGGACAACCCTCTGATGACCACTATTCTCGCCTCAGAGAATATGGACATCCATGCGAACACCAGAAAATCATCACACCACTGTGTCCGCGCGTGCCCATATCTCCGCGTACCGCCGCATCTCTCCGCCCAACTGGCAGGCGGCATGACAACCGAATATCCTATCCCTACCATGAAGTACGATTTCAGTCAGATCGAGGAGCGGTGGCAGTCTAAATGGGCTGATGAGAAGACCTTTCGCTCGCCTGGTCCCGGCGATGTGGACTTCGACCGGAACAAACCCAAGTATTACGTACTCGATATGTTCCCCTATCCCTCGGGAGTGGGGTTGCACGTGGGACATCCGCTGGGTTATATCGCCACGGATATCGTCGCCCGTTATAAACGGATGCAGGGTTATAACGTCTTACATCCCATGGGTTACGATGCATTCGGCCTGCCGGCCGAACAGTTTGCCGTTGAACACGGCGTACACCCGCGGATCACGACGGAAAAGAATATCGCCAACATGACCCGTCAGCTCAAGCGGCTTGGACTGGGTTACGACTGGGACCGGTCATTCGCAACCATCGAGCCGGACTATTACAAATGGACGCAATGGATATTCCTCCAGCTCTACCACGCATGGTTCAATCCCTATTCCTGCAAAGCTGAACCGATCAGCGAGCTTGTGAATATGCTGAGTTCGGGTGAATACGCAATTGACATGGACGGTAATCCCGTGCCGGTCGACGTCAGCGGGGCGATGGAACTACTCGGCGGTGTCGGGCCGGACAGATACCGGTGGCATGAACTGTCTGAGGATGATCGCCGGGAATTTCTCGACAATATGCGACTCGCCTATATCGATGAAGTACCGGTCAACTGGTGTCCGGCACTCGGGACCGTACTGGCCAACGAGGAAGTCACGAACGAGGGGCGTTCCGAGCGCGGCAACCATCCCGTTTTTCGACGGCCGCTCAAGCAGTGGATGCTGCGAATCACCGCGTACTGCCGGCGACTGCTCGACGACCTTGAAGAGGTCGACTGGCCGGAGCCGATCAAACTCATGCAGCGGAACTGGATCGGCAAGTCGCAAGGCGCGAAAGTCGACTTCACACTCGACGGCGGTGACGGCGAGGAGATTATCACCGTGTTTACCACCCGGCCTGATACGCTCTTCGGGTCAACCTACATGGTTCTGGCGCCGGAGCATCCGCTGGTCAGTCAGATTACCACCGGGGAACAACTCCACGCGGTGACCGAATACCAGAACGAGGCCGCAAGAAAAAGCGAACTCGACCGGCAGGCCGACACACGAGAAAAAACCGGCGTCTTTACAGGCGCATACGCCGTCAATCCCGTCAATGGCGAAAGGATCCCTATCTGGATCGCTGATTACGTCATGATGGGCTATGGTACCGGTGCCATCATGGCCGTCCCCGCCCATGACCAACGCGACTTCGAGTTTGCAGGCAAGTTCGATATCGAAATCCGCGTCGTCGTCATGCCGGACGACACATGGCTGAAGAACAACCGGCCTGACCGGTTGAAAAAGGGCGGTGACGACCCCGATAAACTGCGAGCAGACTACGTAAATCATCCGGGTTCCTGGCCGATCGCTTTCACCGGCACAGGCTATAACGTGAACTCGCATAACAATGAAATATCACTCGATAACCAGGAAACAGGCCAAGCCAAGGACCTGATCACCCAGTGGCTCGGTAAAATCGGCAGGGGCAGGTCAATGGTCCAGTACAAGCTCCGCGACTGGCTTTTCAGCCGGCAGCGTTACTGGGGTGAGCCGTTCCCCATTTTGCACGGCCCGGACGGCGAACTGCTGTCCGTTGGCGCATCCGAACTACCGGTTGAACTTCCGGAACTCGATGATTTCAGGCCAAGGGCAAGCGACGATCCCGATGCTCCGCCCCAGCCGCCCCTGTCCAACGCGCCCGAAAACTGGAAATACGTCGAGCGTGACGGGCGGAAGTACACACGTGAATTCAATACCATGCCCCAATGGGCGGGTAGCTGCTGGTATTACCTGCGTTATCTCGATCCGAAAAACAACAACCGGTTCGTCGGTAAAGACGCCGAACAATACTGGATGAAATACCAGGGCAAACACGGCCAGGCGAAAGCAGGCGGCGTTGATCTTTACGTCGGCGGCGCCGAACACGCGGTGCTCCACCTGCTCTATGCACGGTTCTGGCACAAGGTGCTCTACGACCTCGGCCACGTCAGTACAGCCGAGCCGTTCGGCCGGCTGTTCAACCAGGGCTATATCCAGGCGTACGCTTACCGCGATCATCGCGGTATCGCCGTGCCGGCCGAGGAAGTGGTCGATAAGAAGGGAAGAACCGCCGCCGAGGTACAGGATGAAAAGAATCCGAAACTCTACTACAACAACCAACCCGTTACGCGCGAGATGGGCAAGATGGGCAAGAGCCTGAAGAACGCCATTACCCCCGACGAAATCTGTGACGAGTACGGCTGCGATACGCTCAGGCTTTATGAGATGTACCTCGGGCCGCTCGACCAGTCGAAAATCTGGCGAACACGCGATATCGTCGGCGTACACCGGTTCCTCCAGCGACTCTGGCGGAACATGATCGATGAAGAGACCGGCGAACTACTGGTGGCCGAAACGGCACCGTCAAAAGAACTGGCGAAATTGTCGCATAGAACCATCAAACGCGTTACGGACGGCATGGAAACGCTTTCTTTCAACACCGCGATCGCCGCATTGATCGAGTTGAATAACGCCGTAGTGAGCATGGCGAAGACGCCGCGATACGTTGCCGAAACCATCGTCGTCTGTCTTTCACCGATTGCCCCGCATATCGCTGAAGAACTGTGGGAGAAGCTCGGCCACAGTGAATCGGTCATCCACGCGCCCTGGCCGACCTACGACGATGATATGCTCGTTGAGGATGAAATCGAATACCCCGTCCAGGTCAACGGCAAGCTTCGCGGCAAGGTCACCGTCCCTGCGGACGCCGCCGACGACACCGTCAAGGCCGCCGCCCTCCAGGATGAAAATGTAGCCAAAACAATCGAAGGCAAAACCATCAGAAAAACCATCGTGATTAAAGGCCGGTTGATCAACCTGGTCGTCGGATAAACCAGGCACATCGATGAACAGGCAAGCCTATGGAAGCACGATCGTGATTTCACGGGGTGATTTGTAACTCCGCATGCCGATGATACCACGTGGAATTCCGTATACACGATATAAATAGAATGCTTTATATTCCTGAGCTCAGCAGCTTCTGTAACCGGATGTGAAGGCATTTCCCGCAGCCACAAATTTTGAATAAATATTTATTGTCCCTGCGATGGGTTTAAAACCCTCGCCTTCAGGCGAATCCTT
>CAYRND010000136.1:0-10169 GCA_964425365.1 uncultured Phycisphaeraceae bacterium | reverse complement strand
ACGCCAAGCCTTGATAGAGAAATATTTTGCAGCTTAAGTTCATGCCATTCGGGACCGGGCACTTATTACGTCGATGAATCGTCTGACTGGATTTATGTCCGTCCGCTACTGCCGGGCCAATGGCCGGATTCCGTGATCAGCGTTACGACCGGGCCGGGACACAACCATAACACGAATCTGGTTCGCATTGAAAAGAAACATAACGTTGCGATCAGAGGCCTGGTCTTTGAACACGGAGGAACATTCTGGACGGAATCTGCGTTGTATATCGGCTTTTCTAACGTCCCGCTATGTGACAATATCCTGCTGGAAGATCTTACATTTCACAGCAATAACGGCTTCGGATTCCGCATCTCGTATTGTGAAAATGTTACAGTACGGGATTGTGTCTCCGTTCATAACGGTTACAACGGCTGGAAGTTGAACGCTATTGTGAATCTACTGATGGAAGATTGCAAGACCGGCTACAACGGGTGGCGCCTGGGCGGCTATTCACAATGGTACGGCTGGGACGCCGGAGGGGCAAAGCATACGAAGCTGCATGATGCCATATATCAGAACATTGACTGTGTTAATAACCAACTTCTCGGATTCTGGTGGGACATTAATAACTCGGAGGTTACAGTCGACAACCTGTTATCTACGGGCAACATCGGTGAATTCGCACTCTATCTGGAATACAGTGAGGGACCGTTCAGTATTCGCAATTCGCGGATCATTCGAAACCGCTGCTGGGGGCTTCATATATCATCCGTACCCGAGGTGACGTTTGAAAACAACATCGTCAGCGGTAACGCCGTTCAGGTCACCAGCCGTGAGGACAGCCGGAACATCGAGTCCGACTGGATCACCGGCCTGTATTTCAACCTCAATCCATCGGATCTTGTTTTTCATAACAACCTGTTCGCCTGTGAAAACCGGCCGGAATGGACAAGCTATATTTACAGTTTTATTCCCTCGTGGATGATGCGGCTCGATGAGAAACCGGCCGATGGCAGGCAGTTATTCTTCTGGCATCGTGACTGGTCGTCGGACTGGCAATCATTGATTGATCATGCTCAATTTGCAGACAATATATGGATTCATCCGCTTCCAGGCAATCATTTTCGTGACCGAACAGGTAACCTGATCAGTTTCAATGAATGGCAGGCAATGCCAGACAAGGGGTCGAACTCGATATACCTGAATGATGACCTGGCGCCGCGACTTATCTATGCACTGGACAGCAGCGATCAGGCATTGGTTGAAGCAGGTGACTGGACGAGCGAGGAACAGGAGAATAATGAAGATGCTCATATATTCCCGGGTCCTCCGCCGCGGTTCGGCTCGTACGGACCGAACCATCAATGGGACCACCAGTTCTATCTCGGCACGATCAACGGCGGCGGCATGCAGGCCATTCCCGACATTGGCGAATCGTTCACTGAAACTGACCTTGAAAACGCACCTGTACTAGAATATGACTTTGATTTCAACGGCAGCGGCGAGTATGTCATCTGGTTACGGGGGTTGGGGCCGTCATCGGCTTCTGATTCGGTTTATGTGGGCTTGGATGGCTTGAATATCACCGGGCAGGCAGGTCTCAGCGGTTTCGGTGTGGAATGGACGTGGCGGCCGGTCACCCTATCAATATCGACAAGGGGAATTCACACCGTGAATATCTGGATGCGTGAAGACGGTTTCGCATTCAGTCATATCGCTGTGACCCGATCGGCCACGCCACCTGATCCCGCCGATACGCCGGTAACCGCGAGAACGCTCTTCAAACCGTCTGACTCATCTGGGCCGGATCATCTGGCGGCTACGGTGACGGCGACGGGGGAGGTTCTGCTGACCTGGAACGACAACGATTCGAACGAAGATGGTTTCATCGTCCAGCGCCGGGCGCCAGGCACAACCATCGACTGGCACGAATTGGACATCCTGCCGAAGGATACCACAATCTGGCAGGATACCACGCTGCTATATGGACTAGTCATCTACGAATATCGTGTCGGTTCCTTTGAGAATTAGAATAGACGTCAAGTTGAATAGGAGAACGTAATAATGAGAAACGATCATACTGAGTCGTCATCGGAGTTCAGCCGATTTCGCATGCGGACCGGCGCAACCGTAACGGCTATTATTATGCTGCTTATCCCTGTAACGACTGTGTCATCAAGTCCGCTGCCATGGTCATTTGATCTATCACTGTCGCCAGTCATCTACGATAATGACTGGGACGGCGACGTTTATACGGGTGAATATCTGATGGCACTGAGCAGTGCGGGTGCGATCAATCTTGTCGGTATGGTATCAACAGCAACCTGTCCCACCGACGAGTCATGGTGCAATCCATCATCCAACTGCAGCCGTAATCCGGCACAGATGCAGAACATGATCAACTCAGCGACAAACAGCGGTATTGAGAATATCCCATCGATAGTACATGTTGGCCCGTGTTCAGTATTCAGCCGGCCCGGATCGGGCAATCCGGATGACACCATTGCGAAGAACTCAGACGGCGGCCGTTTCATTCGTGACGCCGCACTGAATGCAACGCCTGAACACCCCCTCATTGTCGTTGTCGGCGGACCGTTGACCACCGTTGCCGATGCGTACCTGCTGAATCCGGGCATCGCAGACAGAATAGTCGTCTTCTACAACGGCGGGAACGTTGAAACCGGTTACAGCGGATACCTGTACGTCGGCTATAAAGATTACAACAGCGACTCGGATATGTGGGCCGCCTCTATCTGTGTTCGCCGACTGAAAATGGTGCTGCTGGGTAAACCATTCTTCAAGGAGCCGAATCTCGGCGGACGCTGCCCGGTAACGTACAAGAATGATATCCTCTTACGTTTACCGAATACACCTCTGCGTCAATTCATGTATGACAAGGACTGGCCAAGCCTGACCGACGGCGCCAATTCACGTGACGCGGATGCGCCACCGGCCATTGCACTTCTCGCACGCGATTACGTCACCGATTGGGGCTACGCAACTTATGATTTTTGGGATAACGATTATGGGACAAAACTCAAGTGGTTTACCTCCGGCACTTCCGAGGTCATCCAAGTAAAAGAAGCCGATCGTAACGTCGCTACCAGCACCTGGTGGGATGGCATGATGGCATACTGCGCATGGAATCCGAATGATCCTTCCTGCACCAGTGAAGAACTGCATGCAGTTACCGATCTGGTTGCCGCTGCCACGAACCAGTCAATCCAGTTGACATGGACCGATACCAACGACAATCCGAATGAGGATGGACACTTGGTCCAGCGAAAACCATACCGGAGCGATTTTATGGATTATCATACCATTGCTGTACTGGAAGCTGATATCACCTCATATACCGATACAACGGAATTGCACGGGCAGGTCGAATATACATATCGGGTCGGAGCATATTGCAATGAATAAGGTGACTACGAAGCCACCATATAATGCATGACATGTATTATGAATAATAATCATAACTGATGATTGATCATATTGATTTGCCTGTTCCATCATCATTTCGATCACAACCAGTGAATTCAACAGCCGTGATATACCTTCGACCTATGCTGGGGCGTGCTTGCTGTGATACTTCAACAGATTATCATGTGTCACGAGTGAACAGGTACGTGTTCCAACCACGGCCAGGTTTCCTTGTGTGTGATCCTGTAGATCATTATAAAAATATCCGGATGGTAATGACAAAGTCCGACATCCTGCATGCTTTTATTCATACGTCGCACTTACACGATAGGTGTAGGTCACTCGGCCATGAATCGAATCGTTGTCGAGGTACTGAACAACCGAACCGGTGCCGGCCATCTCGCTCAATATGGGGATGGGCTGCCATTCATTCTGTTGCTGATAAGGCTTCCTTTCAAATATTATCCAGTTATTCACTCTTGAATGCACCGACTCGATACCAATACATCACCATGCCATACAGCAGCCCGGTATCACTGAACGACGTGATATCAGGTCCGACAGAACCGATATCCTGCCAGGGATCATCCTGGCCAAGATAGGGTTTTCGCTGGATATGGAAGGCATCTTCCTGCACGTCGCCGCTGCTGTTATCGGTCCAGCTCAGTTCAATCTGACTGCCGGCCACTGTTGCAACAAGATCCGTTGGCGGCGGCAAGGTTACAGGACATTCACCGTCTCGTGCTTCGGGATCGTTCCAGGCACTGCCAGCTTCATGGAAAGCCTGCGGGCTGTAATCCTTGATATGGATGACGTGGGCACCGGTTCCATAAAACCGTACTTCCTCAAGATCGGCCGCCAGGAAACAATCAGGCCGCCATGCGTGGATGAACGTACCGTCATAGAACGCGTCATAGCCGCAGCACTGTTTGTTCCACCAGTATTGATCCCAACCCCAGGCGACGGTCCGGAACTCCCGGGCACAGATAGCCGAGGCCCATTCTTCATGACCGTTGTAGCCGATCAGTGAGGTATAATAGATGATCACCTTGTCGCCAATGCTCGGATCCCTCACATAGGCAGATGCAATCGTGTTGGACTGTCCGCCTATGTTATAAATGACAGGACGTGTGGGGTCTTCAGCATACGCAGCGTTGATCATGTCAACTACAGCAATAACGCCAGGCTCGTCCGGGTAAGGCTGTTGATAATATTTAGCGCCGACCGTCAACGGCGGGATCACTTCATCGCACATCCCGATGCCGGGCAATCGTGCGCGGCTGTCCGTCATGGTATCCACCCAGCCCTGGATATAGCCGCTGGTCGCATGACTGTCGTCAAAAACAGCCGCCATGACGGGCGTACAGACAAGCCCGATATAGTTGGCCTCACCGAGCGTCGCTTTAGCTGCGATGAATTCATCGTCCTTGATTGTCAGGAACTCGGGATTGCCGCCATAGAACCGTTCGTCATCGTCATTGTCGTAAATCACCGGGTTCATCATCTTTTCGCCGGCTTTGACTGTCACGCCATGGATATACAACCCCGGCGGATAGCCCGGCCGGTTGAAACCCCAGTCACCGATCACAGGAATCGGGTTCTGCGACCAGTCCGTCGTCTTCGGATTCCACCTGCCCGGAGCGGCGATGGTTACTGTCGTACAGGTTGACACCAGGAGAATACCTGCTGATAACACAATATATACGTACGCCGCTATCGATAACTGAACTTTCTCTATGAAATACCGATTATCATCATACATCTCATTCTCCACTCATTAAATCAATATAAATGAATATTTCAATTTTTAAATGCGACAATACGATAGGTATATTCCACCAGTCCGTGTAAGTTATCTGTATCAGTGTAAGTGGTTACCCCCTGGCCGACTGTTGCCACGTCCGCCCAGTCGTTTAAGCCATTGTAAGGTTTTCGCTGAACAGTGAAGCCGTCTTCCTGGGGATCGTGCGAATTGTCGATCCATGTGATGTTGACCGTATTTGATTCCGGTGCGCTGAGAGAATCGATCTGAGGCGCATCCAGTTCCGCCGGACACTGGCCGTCGAATGCACCGGCATCGGACAGATACGGAAACGTGATCGCCTTGGCGGCTGATTCGCTGAACCCCTTAACCTGCAGAATATCTCCGCCGCGACGGTTGTTGATTTCGGCGTTGGTAATGAACCCGGGAGCCCATGCATGGAGAAACGTACCGTCAAAATAGCCGTCAGAACACTGGCCACCGGCATGGCCGAGACATCCGCCGCAGGCAGTCGGGTAATACCAGCATTTGTGCTGCATCTGATCGATAAAGAAATCCATCACGGATACACCATGATTGATATTGGCCCATTCGCCGCTGTTGTCCGCGTTCGTCGGACAGCCGGTGCCTGTGGGTCTCGGTAGCACATTCCACTGGTTCTGGGCATTGGTATCATTCCACCAAGGCGATTCCTGGCCGAAGTTGATCACGAGATAATGCTGGGCGACCAGTTCGCTTGCCCATGTGTAATGGCCGTTGTATCCGGACAATGCCGTGTAGTAGACGATGCACTTGTCGACGATACTGTTATCAATGCAATAAGCAGAAGCAAGTGTCGCACCCTGTCCACCGATATTGATAATCACCGGCCGGGTGGGATCGGATTGGTACTGCTGATTGATCGTATCCACGTAGAGCTGGGCGCCCTCCGACCACTTGCATACGCCGGCCGATTCACTGCTCGCTTCCGTTCCGATAGTAACCGGTGGAATGCGATCCATGCACATACCTGAATTCGAAGCTCGGTTATACATGTTATAAAATTCCTGCTTCCATTCAGGATGATAGAAACCCCAGCCGTCGGTCAGCGCAGGCGTACAGATATAACCCACCAGATTCATATGCCCCAGGTCAGCCATGACGAATGCCCATTCGTCTTCCAGCACGTCATCTACAATATCATTATCGTAAATGACAGGATTGGTCACCGGCTCACCATCAGGGACGGTCACACCATGAATATACAGCCCTGCCGGGTACCCCGGCCGGTTGAAACCCCAATCACCGACAACGGGGTTCGGATTCTGCGACCAGTCGGTCGTCTTCGGATTCCATCTCCCCGGCGCGGCCCACGTCCCGGCAGATGTTATCATGAGCAGAACCATGCAGTATACAAAATACGACATACAACATTGAATTCTCTTTCTCGTTCGACTTGTCTCCATCACTGTCTCTCCTTCAGAAATTGTGATATGTCTAAATGATCACCCTTATCAGGCAACCCTTCCAAACCCAATTCGAAATTCAATCTGTCCTTTTGACTATGAACCTTGAAACATAATGGTTCCGGAACAAGGTGGTATGGTTGCACTCAACAGCATACGACTATCGGGGGATTGTCATTCCCGTTCGGGTTGTCACGTTACACGATTCCTGTTTATTCGAAAAACCATACCGTCAAATGAACCATACCACGACATGTTACCGGTTACCGGCCTGATCCCTCCGTCATGACGGGCACCAGGTCAGGCCGGATATATCGAATGACCGGCTCCTCTTTACCCTTCACGCCAGCAAGCATACGGTCGACCATCAGGTCGACCATGGTTTGTCCGATCAGGTTATTATGTTTATCCACGGTGGCACACGGCCTTGTCGGTTCATACTCGTAAGTTGACAGGTCCATGTAGTAATTGTCATATCCTGCAATCAGCACGTCTTCATTGGGCACCCGGCCGAGTGATCGGACTGCCGCGGCGGTCGGAGAGACCAGGCTGTCGGTCGACAGCATAATCGCGTCAGGTATATCGGATTTCATAAACACCGGTGCGAGGCAGCCTGTTACCTGTTGCTTGACAAAATGGAATTCATCACAAGGATCTTTCAGGGGCTTTCGCAGCCATCCCTCCGAAGCGTTGAGGGGTTCGAGACCCGCATCCTGCATCGCCTGCTGGTAACCCGCTTCACGACGTGCAAGCCAATCCGGCCGACCGTGCTGCGGATTGATCATCCACAGCGGCAGAATACGTTTTCGACCCCGCTCGATGAGCCATTGCGTCAGTTGATAGGCGCCGTGATGATGGTCCGAGCGGATCTGGTCATACACGGTCGACCAGGTATCGGGGTCCGTGTCGCCACTGATCACGACGCGTGTGCCGTGTTCCTGGCATTGATAGACCATCCGTTCGACTTCAGGATGAATACGTGGGTGGCCGATCACAATCCCGCCGGCGTGATAATGGCCAAGCCACGACAGTGGCTTGTCCATGGCATTATCCGAGTTGATCAGAATGATATGCCTGCCGGCTTTACCAAGCGCTTCAGTGATCCCGTCTTTGACATGATAATCCCATCCAGGTGCCTTGAACCGATTTCGCATCGATTCTTCAAACCAGAGCCACGGCCAGATAGCAATCACCGTGTCCGTATTCAGTTTCGGTTCTTCAGCATATCGCGCATCGGTTGCTACCCAGCCCTTGCCCTTCAATTCACTGATCATCTGTTCATCACGTAATTGCCCCAGCAGTCTGCGCACCGTCGTCCGTGAAACGCCAAGAAGCGAGGCCAGATCACGCTCGGACGGCAGTACACCATAAGGACAGACCGCTTCGTCCCGGATCAATCCGATGATCCGATCGTATCCTCTTTTCTGTGCTTTTGCCGCTTTAGGTGCCAAATGGTTTTTCCTTGCTCAGACAGCGATGAAATTCTATATGACTTTTAAATACATCGACATACGAATTAACATCCTACAATACTGATTCGGAAAACATGGATGTTTCCCGAATGATATACCACATGGTATACTATATTGGTTGCAATGTCAACCGAAAATGATTGCTATTCTATAAATTTATTATTAACAGTATATTACATGATTTTTTATTATCGAAACAAAAAGGCCATTCGGTCTATATCCATTGTCCCGATCTTTCAAACTCCTCTATTGGGTAAAAATGTCGCAGCCACTTTGAAATGCTGGCCGACGTAGAAGTATCGAAACGGGAACAGGCCATGGCCGGTGCTTATGGAACGGATAAGCAGAACACGCATGCCTGATCCAAGATTACTGGTACAAGAATCGGCTCAGACAGGTTCAAGGTCGGAGTTGCAGTCGGGATCGGGATTACAGGCCATCTCAGAGCGAGTATTTTATATTGAACAGGGCAGTGCCTCGGAGTTGTTCATATCAGTTCATCATTATGCTCGTATACTGAAGAGTCCGTTAACCGGCTTTGCGTTTGTTGCCATTTGATTTGTTTTTCTTCTTCTTCGGCGGCTGAGCGGTCGAGACGACTTTCACTGACTGGTCAGTCTTGCTCAGATCAAGGATTTCATCTGTTTCACTGCCGTCGGCATTCAGCGGCACTACGACAGGTCGCGTATGCTCGGCGTTGTTGCTTCGAACGACCAGTGCGTTGGTACCATCGGAAAGTTTAACATAGGACCCCACCGGGAAGAGCGATACACAATCGAGAAAGGCACGGACGGCCACCCGGTCGAGCCGGCCCTGTTTGACTTCATCAAGGACCAATGTCACGGCGTCATACGGTTCGAGCGTCGGGCGATAAGGGCGGTTACAGGTCAGTGCCGTATACGTATCCGCCACCGCCATGATCTTGGCGAAGGGGTGGATATACATACCATGCCGGCGCCGAGGATAGCCGGATCGATCGCAGCGTTCATGGTGCTGGTAGCAGATCAGCCTGGTGACATCGTTCAGGGAATGCGTTTTTTCAAGGATATCGAGTGTGTAGATGGGATGCCGCTGCACTTCAAGGATTTCCGACATGGTCAGCTTGCGATTAGCCGACCGGATTTCAGTGGGGACCTTCATCATCCCCAGGTCCTGGAACAGGCCGCTGATCCCCGCCGGGACCACTGCTTCCTTATCGAATCCCAGGTGGGAAACAATGGTCATGGCAAGCAGTGCGACGTTCAGGCCGTGACAGTACAGATATTCATCCTCGTCGGTGGATTTCATCTGCATGATCAACAGTGGCAGAGAGGAGTCCGTCAGAACGATACTGCGGAATTCCTGAAGTATCTTACCCATGCCTTCGACGGCATTGTCTTTACCGAGCATCATCTGCTCGATCGAGAATACGTAATGATTCATCGAGTTCTGATAGGATTTATCGATACTCTCGGCGACTTTTTCGCGTAACGAGGAAAGGTTGAGCTCGCCGCCCGCACGGGCCTTGGCAGCGCGTTTGGAAATATCCGGAAACCCTGCATCGGAAATATTACCATCGAGCCGAACGGTTTCATTCGTCTCGAGCTTGATGATTTCCTCGCCGGTTTCCAGCGGCTTGAGCTTATCCTCTGCTATCCTCAGCTCTTGAGCGGGCTTGGATGGCGCCGATTCGGCACCTGCCGGTGATGGCTTACCTTCCAGGTCTTCTTCGGATATTTCAACGGTTGATGGCACTTGGGTTTTCTGAACAACCGGCATGACACGGACCTGCTTGAGGCCCTGGTTGTGCATTCGCTGGATAAACTGGTGCGTCACCTCGGAACCGGCTTTCAGCAACAGTACGCCTTTCGGGCTGAAGACATTCCCATCGAGGTGGCTGCCGGGTACCAGGTTGCGTACATTGATGGTTTTGCCAGAAGAATCGCCGACCGGATTCTGGCCCGGTTGCTGATTCTGTGACTGATTGGTCTGCGACACGTCGACCCCCAATACCTGTTCCGGTTATTATGGCCGATAATATCCTGAAAACCGCTAGCCCGGATATTTCATGGTCAGGTATGAATCGTGCTCGAAACAGCCGTCGTG
>CAYRND010000135.1:0-10208 GCA_964425365.1 uncultured Phycisphaeraceae bacterium | reverse complement strand
TGAGGATAGTCTTAAGCTGCATCGTCTGAAGTCTCCTTGTGGTAAAAGGTTATTGACAAACAACACTTTACCGGAACTTTGGACGATGCGTTTATCAAAACGTGTGACGATTCAGCAATGCCCGGCTGCGCTTATACCAGTATTTTTCGCCCCTCAGTTCCCTCACAAAACCGGGGGGACTGAGGGGCGAAAAATACGGCCCGAATGACAGGCAACCGATCGCTTACACGAATAACACGCTGGATCTCTTTGAAGTGTTTCAGCTCTTTGATACCCACAGATTCTGCTGAAGAACCGAAATTTTCGGAATCCGGGATTTGAGATTGTTATACAAGACTTCAACTTCACCGACCAAACCCGCAGATGGCATGGCTTCTGCAGGGCACCAACCGTCTTCCATCCTGTACGAGATTCCCCATCATCAGGTTGAAAAAGCCAAATGAATCAACTTACACTTCCCACAAACCCGCGGCCGGATTCGGTACAAAATAAATCTCTTCGCCATGATCAAGTACCTGATAACCGGCTTTTCGCTGATGGGGCTGGTAACGCCGGATCGCTTCATCAGCAGGAAGGTAGTCATACCCCACCTGTCTGATCGCCTGTTCGCCAAGTGAATCGGCCGGTGCATACGTCACGCGGAACCGTCCTTCCGTTGAGCTGTGGATCAGGTGGGCGGCGGCGGACAGGTTCCCGGCAAGATCGGCCTGTTCGGTGACCTTTTCCATTACAGCAGCCGAGTCGCAATAGCCGTATTTGCGGATCAGGCGATCAATTTCTTCATCTTCGCCGAATGAGTTCAGCCCCGGCGCAATGACGATCAACTCGCCGCCGTCCGCCATCGCCTTACGCAACCGATAGATAGCCTTGTTGCCCAGCCATGTCGAGTGGTACGACTGCGGGTCGAGATACACCACCGCCCGATGTACTGGCTGACCGAGTTGGTGAATGTTGTACCGGGTGCTCAGCGAGGCGGCCGCATGAAAGGCGTCATTCTGCGCCCCCTCGAAAATACCGCGGATACGATCTTCGGCTTCGCCGCTCTCGACCACGGTCATGATAAACCGGACATCCACTTTCGGCCGGATGAAAGTATCAAATACACGATCGATCAGCGTTCGAACGGGATTCTGAACGCTGCCGAGAATGGATTCGATCCCACAAAGCGCGCTGAGGAAATGCGACTTGTTGATCACATCCGGGCCGCCAAGCCCAATGACAATATTCTTGGTGTAATTCGCCATGCCCACCACTTCATGCGGCACAACCTGGCCGAGTGAAAGAACCATGTCGAACTCGCCGCCGACAACCGCTTTGTTCACCATGACCTGAACGGGCATCTGCAACCGGCCGTGTGACAAACCGGCCATGGTATCGCCGCCGATTTCACCGGGACAGAGGCAATCATGGCGCCAGCGATGCGGGAGAATCCGATCGTAAGGAATCGCCTCGCCGAACATCAACGAGCATTGCTCACGCGTCATGGGAAAATGCGTTCCCAGGGCGGGCAAAACCCAGGCATCCAAGTGTGACGAAAGCCTCTTATATAGGTAGGCCGCAATCCACCCGGCCCTGGAATGCAGGCGGGTAATATCGGGCGGGACGATAAGCAACTTCCTGACATCACCGGTCACCCCATCGAGAAACTGATCCAGAAATGTGCCGATCCGGTCCAGCCCGAGGCCATCTCCTTCTAAATCCATAATCTGACGGAAGTTACTCATATCAACATTGTACTCTTTGCTCAGAATGATGTACTTTCAGCAACCCAATATGGCGCAATACGACTATATGGAATGATTTAACATTAAATATACCTTAAATCGGCCTATAATTTATTTTATTTGCACTTTTATGGTTTTTTGGGTATACTTGGTTTATCAGTGAATGGTTCATATTGAACTCATAGGTGAAATGTGGTTTATGCGAATGGTTGAAGAACAGAACGAATTGCCGGCCTCGGAGACGAATCTGGCTCTGCGAACGATGAAGGGCTGGATACAGGAAGGCAAATTGCGCTACCATGAGCGCCTGCCGTCGGAACGTGATCTGTCCGACCGTCTGAACATGCCTCGGCATATTGTCCGTGCGGCAGCGCAGCAGCTCGAAGAAGATGGCTGGATCACCACACGTGGGCGGCGGCGGTATATCAGCCGATCGTTTGAAGCCGAATCGGCATTCTCAACCGTATCGGAATCAGTCACCGTTCTGGTCGAGCCGCCGGTCATGAGTCTGAGCCGCATCTCCGCGGGACACGGTTGGTATATCAAGGTGGGCGTCACCGAGGCGCTGGGCAATGCCAGGGTCAATATCCTCAATATCGATCCGCATCTGCTCGATGATCAACGGATTGAACGACTGATCCGGGAACGGCCGCGAGGGATCATTGCATTCCGTGACGAATTCGCTCATCAGTCGCGTCTTGAATATCTGCACCGGTTCCGGGATGCCGGGATTCCCATGACCATTTACGGCTACGGGCCCGAGCATAAACCGTTCGACACGATTGAATCGGACCAGGTCCACGGCTCGTACCTGGTAACGAAATACCTGATCGATAAGGGTTGCAGGAAAATCCTGCGATACTGGGATCTTCGTGAAGGAACCGGGGAATATCCCGACTGGCTGAAATTGCGAGATGAAGGTTATCTGAAAGCCGTGCGGGAAGGGGGCATCGAGGCGATCGAGCCGGTTCATTCCCAACAGCCGCACTTTGAAAGTCATGAACAGCCGGGCTTCGACGCCTGGGTGAAATATACCGCGGGCAACATGGTCAGGGCGTTTCATACTCATCCTGACATTGACGGCGTGCTCGGGGTTTCGGATTCCGTAACGTTTCCGCTGGCCGCCGCGTGCAGGTTATTCAATAAACTGCCCAACCGTGACATCATGATCGCGGGTTATGACAACTACTGGCGTGATATTCCCGAACGGAAACTGGAGCAGACCCGGCCGCTGGCGACGGTGGATAAACGTAACAAGGAAATGGGCTGGGCACTGGTGGAACTGCTCATGAAACGAATTAACGGCGGATTTGATGACAAGCCGCAGCATCATCTTCTCGAGCCGCGGCTGGTGATTACTTCGGAAGAGACTGGAAGTTAAACAGGAGCAAGCGGAAGCGGATACATCTGGTCGGTTATTCATCTCCGGGTGGGACCTGAGTCGCACTTCAGCAATGACAAAAACCGTGACGGCGATCACGTGTCATTAACAGCAACCTTTCACTACACGATAAATATAGAAAGGATCGACACCATGAGGAGTGAGAAGCGGAGCGTAACATCACGATTGACAGGGGTGGTTTTATCGGCCTGGTTCTTTTTCATCGGGTCGGGGCTCGGTTACGGCGTCAAGACGATCGACGTCAACACCGTTCGTGACAAAATGAAAGGCTGCTTTGCCGGCCAGATGATCGGCGTAGGCTATGGTGAGTGGGGCGAGTTCTCATGGCAATGCACCATGCGTCCGCTGGATACCATGCCGTTTTTCTGGGATCCCAACTTCATCAACAAGGGCTTCTACCAGGACGACACCTGTCCGGACACACTCTTCATCAAGAAACTCTACGACGACGGCCTGATCTTCAACTGGCACTGGGCCGGCGACATCTGGCGCTACGGCGGCGGCGGGGCACACGCCAACGGTGCTGCTCACAGCCTGCTGAATTCAGGGTACGATCCGCCGCTCTCCGGCCATTACCTGTACAACAGCCACGCCGAGTGCATCGACTGGCAGATCGACGGCGATTCGCTCGGCATGGTCTGTCCGGGCATGCCCATGCCCGCGATGGATATCACCTGGCGGCTGGGCCACGTGATCAATTACGGCAACGGCGTATACGGCGCCATGTACGTCAGTGCCATGATCCAGGAAGCCTACTTCGCCAGCTCACTTCAGCAGATCATCGAAGCGGGCAGGCAGGTACTGCCGGAGGGAAGCGTTTACAGACGCCAGGTCGATGATGTCATCAACTGGCACAGCCAGGGACATTCCATCGAATCCAACTGGCAGCTCCACCGCGACAAGTACTGGCATCTTCGCCACTGTTCCGACTTCAGCAATCCCAGTCATCCGTGGTATCCCTGCGCGAATATCGAAGCCGGTTTCAACGGCGCCTATATCCTCATGGGACTGCTTTACGGCAACGGCGACTTCCAGCTCAGTATGGAAAAAGCCGGCGTCTGCGGCCAGGACAGCGACTGCAATATGGCCAGCGCGGGCGGCATCATCGGCTGCTGGATCGGCTGGGACAACATCCCCGGCCAGTGGACACAAAACCTGAACTACAGCTCCACATTCAACAACAGCGGCTACACATTCAATCAGCTTATTGATAATTCCATCACACTCGCCCGGCGCATCGTACTTCAGCAGGGCGGCAGCGTCAGCGGCTCGGGCGGCAGTGAAGTGTGGACGATACCGGACCAGGAGATCATTCCCCCGATTCTCGAAGAGTGGCCGTTCTCGCCCAATGACATACCCACGCTCAACGCAACGATCAACAGTAATGATCACCGTCACGTAACGATGAGCGCAACCGCTTCCGATGCGGACGGCATCAAAAACTATGTCTGGCATTTCGGCGACCTGACCTATGCACACGGCCGGCAGGTCGGGCATACTTATCGTGATGAGGGACAGTATGAAATCATCTGCTATGTAACGGACAATATCGGCAACACGCAGTACCAGACGCTGACGGTCGACGTCTACGGCCCGGCCGATGAAGACGTGCCGCACAACGTGACCGCCACGGCGGCAAGTACCAGCTGGATCGATCTGACATGGACGAACCAGCCTGGTAGTGCAGCGACGGCTTATCAGATTGAACGCAAGACCGGCGAAGGCAGTTTCGGACTTCTCACCTCGGTTTCAAATACGACCAGCAGCTACAGCGACACCGGGCTGCCATCCGGTACAACCTGTACATATCGCCTGCGGGCCGACCTCGGCGGCGGGAGCACCTCCATCTATTCAAACGAAGCGACCGCCACAACACTGCTATCGCCGCCCACGGCACCGACCGGCCTGACAGCCGTTGCCGCGAGCGATTCACTTCGGATCGATCTGAACTGGACGGATAACGCAGACAATGAAGAAGGATTTGCTATTGAACGGCGAACTGATGGTGATTTCGTCGAAATTGCAACCCAACCTGCCGATGCAACCAGCCATATCGACACCAGCGGCCTGGCGCCTGAAACGACCTACACCTACCGTGTACGAGCTTATAACTCGGGCAAAGCTCAGTTCTCAAACTACTCGAATGAAGCTTCCGATACCACGACATGCATACAGGACCCCATCACCGTCGATGACGCCGATCCGGTACTGACTTATACCGGAAGCTGGAATCCCCGAACGGGACTGACCGACCGATACCTGGAAACAACTTACGAATCCGACTCGGCCGGTGCGACGATCTCCATCGATTTCAGCGGTGAAATACGACTCTACGCTGAAAAGCAGTCATGGGGCGGTACCGCTTCGATCTATATCGACGACGCGCCGCATGCAACCCTCGCCGATTTTTACGACGATACCGGCCAGCTCTACCAGCAGGAGATATTCGCCATCACGGGTCTGCCCTCCGGCTCGCACACGCTTCGCATGGAAGTGGACGGCACCGGCTGGTGCTACGTGGATTACTTCGTTTACACACCCGTGTGTGAGGGCGCCGACAATCCGCCGGCGGCACCCGACGGTTTGACCGCTGTCGCACAAGGGCCTGATACCATCACACTCAACTGGACCGACAACTCGGGTGACAACGCCGACGCCGAAGATGAATTCCGAATCGAACGTATGGCCGAGGACGAGTCCGACTACACCACCATCGGCACCCTCAGCGGCGAACCGGGTACCGGCAATACAATGCAATACAACGATGCTGACCTTGATTACGCCACCACGTATTGCTACCGCGTGCTGGCATCGAACAGCATCGGCGACTCGGACAATACACCTGCTCAATGCGTAACAACGTACGATCCTGATCCGCCGGCCGGCCCCACCGGACTCGTCGCGCTGGCAGGTGACAAACGTGTCACGCTGGCATGGGATACCAATACCGAAACCGATCCGGCCGTGCTCTATTACACGATCCGCCGCAGCACATCAGAAGCCGGGCCTTATCTGCCCGTCGCCGTGGCATTCGGCGCAGACCACATCATCGACTTCTCTGTCCATAACGATACGACGTATTATTACCGGCTTCGTGCGGTGGATACCTGGCCGCATATTTCGTCCGACTCGGCAATGGTCAGTGCCACACCGCATGTCATGCAGGCACCGGCGGCACCGGGCAACCTGGTAGCGACGGCGGTTGCCTTCGATGAAATCGCATTGACCTGGTCCGACAACGCAGATAACGAAACCGGATTCCGTATCGAAAGGAAGACCGTCGGCGACTTCGCCGCGATCGCAACCGCCGGAGAGAACATTGAAGCTTACAACGACACCGGGCTCAACGGCGATACAACCTATACCTACCGGATCATCGCCTATAACAATGACGGTGATTCGCCCGCAGGCGACCAGGCCACCGCGGCCACGCCGCCCACTCCCGTGCCCGCCGCCCCGAGTAATGTCAGTGCGGCCGCACATACCGCACTCAATCAGATCATCATCACGTGGCAGGACAACTCGGATAATGAAGACGGCTTCAGGATCGAGCGTCGGCTGAGCTTCTATCCCTTTGAACAGATCGCTGTTGTCAGCGAAGGCATGACGGAATATACCGATATCAGCCTGGACTGGGACACGGAATACGATTACCGTATCGCCGCGTACAACAGCTACGGCAATTCCACCTACAGCGATGAAGCCTCCGCCACCACGCCACCCGCCGGCGGCGACATCATCACCGGACTGGTGGCACACTGGCAACTGGATGAATCCTCGGGTTCGACCGCATCCGATGCAACCGGTCAGAATCACAACGGGACGCTGACAAACGGCCCGGCGTGGGATTCGTCGGGTGGCCGGATTGGTGGTGCGATCAGCTTCGACGGTGTGGACGATTATGTCACCATCCCGCACAGCAGCGATCTGGCTTTTACTGCCTCACAAAGTTTCACGCTTTCAGCATGGGTGCATATCCCTACATTACCGGGTAAGTGGACGGGTATTATCACCAAGAGCCGCGATACGGCACCCACGCATTACGGCTTGTGGATCAATCCTGACAACCAGTGGCACTTCGGCGGCGGACCCGGCGTGAACGGAGGGACTGTCACAACGGGCTGGCATCATCTGGTACTGGTTCAGGATGCCGGCGCCGCCACGCGGACGATCTATGCTGACGGTTCACCCGTCGCCACCGGTAACGCCGAGGACGGCTCGGGGACAGGCGATCTGTGGCTGGGCGGTGCCAAGAGTGTCAGTGAATATTTCAGCGGCCAACTCGATGATGTGCGAATCTACAGCCGCGCACTGACCCAGGATGATATCCAGGCGCTGCCGTAAATGGTCGAGCCGACATGCGATCTCACATTGAACAAGATGCCTTTTCATGTTTCTTTATTCTTCACCGGCAGAGTCGACACTCTGCCGGTGAAGAACCTGGTTGAAACAAGCTCAACCGTAACCGATCCGTCATGTAGAAATAACCGACACTTCGAATCAGTCAGAACAGTCACATTTACAGGTTCAATTCGACAAAGGATAAGGAGAAGAAAAAATGAATGTCAGAAGAAACAACTCACAAGTGTACATGCCGTTCGCATTCACCTCATCATTCGTGCTTATGCTGACAATCTGTATCGGCCTGGCGACACCGGCAAACGGAAGTTGGAGGCAGGACCAGTACTACGTTGACGGCAGCGGTTTTCACATCGTCGGCGTCGGGCCGGATAACCCGTTTATCTACGACAACGACGCCGCCTGGGAAGTCCCCGACGATGAGTGGATCATGGCCAAGGCGTCGCTGGGTGAAGTGAACCTGGTCGGCTGGATCGCCACCACGGCCCATCCGTGGTGTTACCACGAGCCGGGTTTCCTTCAGGAGAATATCGCTTCCTGGAACCGTGGCAGTGCTTCAGGCATGTGTATGGATCTGATCCCCTACCCCGTTGAAGGATCGAGTTCGTGCCTGAGCAGGCCCGGCAGCGGTATTATCGAAGATACAGGTTACAGCGTCAGCCCCGGCAGTTCGCTGATCGTTCAGGAAGCGAACAAATGCTCGCCGGAATTCCCGCTGGTGGTCACCATAGGCGGCGCCGGCGAAACGGTAGGCACCGCGTACCTGCAGGACAACAGCATCGCCGACAAGGTGGTGGTCTATTACACCGACGGCAGCGGCTATAACGGGAGCAACCGGTGGACGCGTTACATCATTGCGAAAAAATTCCGGTTGGTGAATATCGCCCGCAAGTGGTGGTGGCCGACACGGCCAAGCCGCGACGCTTGGCGCTACGCACCCCACCCCTCGGAGTGGTCGCAGCTTCCCGTCAACCAGGTGACGCAGCACCTGATCAACATGTGGGAAACATGCGGCTACTACACGGCCGGCGGCGGGTACTGGGACGCCTACGGCGACGGATTCCACATGCATATGTGGGACAGCCGGTGCATACCCCAGATCGCATACGAGAATATCAACTCGAACGGCGATATTTCCGATACCGGTGACCCCAACTGTGATATTCTCGAAGTCGGCTCGCAGGGCATGGCTGAGCAGCCGATTCATGACCTCGGCATGAACGCACTGGGCAACCCGGATGCCTATGACTATACCTGCCCGACAACCATCCAGCCGCCGAGCAACCTCCAGGTTGTTTCAGCCGGCACGAGCGGCATAGAACTGACCTGGCAGGATAACTCCAGCGACCCGCAGGAAGACGACTTCGTCATCGAACGCAGGCCGCACAACAATATCGATGAATGGTACCAGGTCGGCACGACATCACAGAACAGTACCAGCTACACCGATACGACTGATCTGCACGGCCTCGTCAACTATACCTATCGTGTCGGAGCAAGGAAGAACTGAAAACCAGTCCTATTGAAGAAAGTCAATCGCCATGTGCAGAATACATGCCCGTTCATCCATCGTTTTTTCTGTTTTCCCGCTGATCCCGGTCATCCTGTTCTGCCCCTTCGCCGGTGCCGACCCCATACCGGTCGTCCCGGACAACGTCCCGGACAGTTACCAGGTGATCCCTGTCGAACAGGAAATCTATGACGGCCATGTCGGCGGCCGGTTATACGCCAACCTGCACACACGACTGCTCAACATCGACGTGGATGAACTGCTGTACTACTTCAGGCACCGTGGCGGCGGCCACGACTGGGACGGCGAGTATATCGGCAAATTCATCCACGCCGCTTCTTATACCTGGCGTCACAGCGGCAATGCGCAATTGAAAGCGAAACTCGATTATGCGGTCGATGAACTGATCGCTACGCAGGAAGCGGGCGGCTACCTGGGCACCTACCTGCCGCAGGACCGGTGGACGCGATGGGACGTCTGGACACATAAATATGACATGATCGGCCTGCTCGCCTATTACCGGGTCACGGGCGAGCCGGCCGCACTCGAAGCGAGCCGCAGGGTGGGACATCTACTATGCAGTACCTTCGGGCCGGGCAGGCGGGATATCAATTCCGCCGGCATGCACGTCGGTATGGCCGCCACGTGCGTTCTCGAACCCATGGTCATGCTCTACCGGCATACCGGCGAACAGCAGTTTCTCGATTTCTGCTATTACATCCTCAGCGCCTGGGAACAGTCCAACGGCGCTCATATCCTCACAAAACTGCTGAGCCATACCCCCGTTAACCAGATCGCCAACGCCAAGGCGTACGAAATGCTTTCCAATATCGTCGGCCTGGCGGACCTCTACCGCATCACGGGAAACCAGGACTACCTGACCGCCTGTGAAAACGCGTGGGACGATATCACCGGCAATCGCCTCTACGCAACCGGCACATCCAGTTACGGTGAATATTTCAAGGGCGACTTCGACCTCGCACACGGGCCGGATGTCGGCGAAGGATGCGTCACCGTCACATGGCTGCAGCTCAACTGGCATCTGCTGCGGATAACCGGCGAAACGAAATACGCGAACGAGCTTGAACGCACACTCTACAACGCACTCCTGGGCTCGCAGCATCCGGTCAGCAGCCACTACTGCTACTTCACACCGATCAACGGCGACAAAGTCTACAACGGCATCGTCAAACGATGCTGCATGGCCAGCCTG
>CAYRND010000134.1:0-10235 GCA_964425365.1 uncultured Phycisphaeraceae bacterium | reverse complement strand
ATGTCAAGTCCATCGACGTAAAAATTCATCCGCTTAGCTTAACACCTATGCCCCGCAGGCCGGCCCAGGTGATGACCTTGATGGCATGCGGTGTGAAATCGCGTCTCAGCTTCATCGCCGTGATTGCGCCGGCGACGCTGATCCATCTTGCGAGCAGAGTGACGGGGATAGCCAGTAGTCCAGCGAGGAGGTATCCGGCCGAGAAGTTCAAGACCATGACTTCCAGGCCGATCAGGACAAACAGTACGGCATTGAGGATTTCATCCACGAGTTCCCAGAAGTCATCCAGGTGCCGTCGAGTGTTGTGCGACATAGCCAGAGTACGGCCGTGGTTGCCGATGAGCAGTCCTGCGACGACCATGGCGATCGGGCCGGAGAGATGGAGTGTGTCCGCCATTGCGTAGCCGCCTGTGACCAGTGCGAGTGAAATCAGTATTTCCGTTTTATAGTCGTCAATGCTTTTCAGCAGGTAATAAGCGAGCAATCCTGCGAAGAATCCGAAGAATGCGCCGCCTGCGGCTTCTGTTACAAACAGCCATGCGACTTGTATGCCGGTGCTTTCATCCGGCCGATGTTCGCCGGTGGTGATGAAACTGAGAATAGCGAGAAAGATCACGACGCCGACGCCGTCATTGAAAAGGGATTCCCCTGCGAGCTTTGTTTCAAGCGATTTCGGTACGCCCAGGCGTTTCAGCATGGCCAGTACGGCGATGGGATCGGTAGGAGCGATCAGAGCGCCGAAGAGCAGGCAGTAAACAAGAGGCAGGTCCAGTCCGAGCAGATGCGTGACCAGCCGGGTGATCAGCCCGGTCACCGCGGTCGCGATGCACACGCCGAACGTCGCCATTACGGCGACGATGAACTGTTGTTTGCGAAGGTCATCGAGGTTGATATGAAGAGCTCCGGCGAAAAGCAGGTAGCCGAGTATGCCGTGCAGCAGCGTCTGATCGAAATCGATTCCGCTGAGCACCGTCCGGGTCATGTGTGATACTGACACTGAAAACAATCCAGCGACAAGGAGTGACATTGCCAGTCCGATGCTCAGCAGCATCAGGCCGATGGTGGTAGGCAGTCGGAACCATTTGAAGTTGAGATAATTCAGTATTGCGGCGAGGCAGATCAGGATGGCGAAAGTCTGAAAGATATTCAATTTTGAAAGCTCCCTTACCGGACAGGTTATGGCTACCGATCTGCTGACGTATCGGTGGGTATCGTAATCGAAAACCGGTAATCGCTCTTTTTGTTACACCGATACGGTGTTGTCGCAGGGGTGTTTTACGTTGCCAGTCGGTCTATTTTAAGGAAACGCCCGATAACAAGTCATTCTGCGGTGAAACTATTTCCGATAACCATGATTTGACAGCTGATTTGGTTCTTCCCGGCGGTGCTTGCCGATGAACGAGGGGCAAAGTCTACAGGTTATTGCTCCATTCCAGACTGCAAAGGAGTGCCGCCAGTGGTTGACAAATCGAAATCCGAACGGTTACACGGAAGTTATTCAGGTCAGGATATCGTCGCGGCCAGAGGGATTACGGCAGAGCTTCAGTTGACGCTCGAGCGTGCGAAGGAAGAGCGTTTTCGCCTGGTTCGGATGGTGAAGGACTACGAGTCGCGGTTGTCGAAGATCGGGATGCCGGCCCCTGTGGACAAGGTCCAGCGTCTTACTGATCGTGTGGATGAACTGGACCGGGCGATCGACAGCCGGTTCCAGCGGATGCAGAATCTGGAATCCGACATTAATAAGCGAGTCGACCAGCTTGTCAGGCTGGAGGCGTCGTTGAAGGACCTGGCGAAGAAATTCGACGGGAATATCAAAGCGGCGAAGGATTTTCATACTTTGGTCGACGACGCCCGCGGTCAGATTCGTCAGGCGGGTGTAGAAGTGGCGAAGGACATTCGCAGCCAGGTGAACGGCCTGGATGCCCCCGTTACGCTGCGTCTTCAGCAGTTCCGCGAGGCGGAAGAGCTCGTCAGTGAACGGATTGCCCAACTGGAGCTGGACAGCCAGAAGGCGGCCATCGCGATCGACAAGCATCTGAACCGGACACTCGCCACTGCACGTCAGGAGGCCCGTCAGTTCGTCGATCCGTTGAAAGAAGAGCTGAATGAATATCTGGTGAAGGAAACCGACCGGATGCTCGATATCGCGCATGAATCACTACGGGAGAAGTTGAAGGAAGTCGATTTCGAAGTGGATGAAGTGGTGGCCCCGGTTCAGCAGCGTCTTGACGCTGCGCTTGCTGATGCGAAATCGCAGGAGGACCAGTTCGTCGAGATGCTATCGAGCCGCCTGGACGATGCGCTCGATCAGCGGCTTGAATCGCACAAGAAGACGATGGCCGACAATGAAACGAAGCTTCGCAAGGCGTTGGAGGATGATTTCAGGCAGCATACCGATGCGCTGACGGAGCAGTTCGATACGGATAAGCAGGCGTTGACCGAGTTGTACAAGAGCGAGAAGCAGTCGCTGGATTCGCAGTTCGTTGAGCATAAGAAGAAGCTGGCGGCCCAGCTCGATCAGCAGTGCAACGTTCTTTCGGAGCAGTTTGCGTCTGATATGGAATCATTACAGAAGCGCGTATTGACATACGAGCAGTCGCTGGATCAGCGCCTGACCATGATGAAGCAGGACTTCGTCAGCCGTCAGCAGGAACTGACCGAGAAGCAGGACCAGGCCAATCGCCTGTTTGAAGAGAACCTAGCCAACCAGCAGGCTTCGGCGGAAGAACTGCGTAGCAGGCATACCCGGCTTATGGATGAGATGACCGGTGAGATGGAAGCCCGGGCCGAGCAGATTCGTACAAGTCACAAGCAGATGATGGACGAGTTGACCGGAACGATGGACGAGTTGACCGGTGCGCTCGACGGCCGGGACGAAGAACTACGCCGCCGGTACAGTCTGCTGATGGATGATATGACCGCCGCGGCGGAGCGTCAGGCTGAAGCGCTTCGCAGCAAGCACATGGAGTTGATGGATGAATTGATCAGTGCGACTGACAGCAAGGCGGTTCAGGTTGCCATTCACATGGACGAGAAGTCCGACACACTGTTCAAGGCGACGAATGAACGAATGCAGCAGATTGTCGAGCAGATTGAATCACGAGCGGGCGAGGAGATTAGGAAGTTGAATGATCAGCTCGCCAACGCCGTGCAGCATGCCCAGGACCAGGCGCAGCAGAACGCCGATACGATTCACAACCGCTTCGAAGAGATCACAGAAGTAACCCGGAAGCGGACCGACGGTCTGATCGAGATCGTCTCACGCCGAGTCGAGGGAATGATCGGCAAGTCGCTGGAGCGGGTGGATGCGTTGGCGGATCCGTTCCGTGCGAAGCTGGATGCACTCATGGCGGAGCACGAGCAGCGAGTGGAAGTACTCGGCAAGGTCGCGCATGACCAGTTCACGGCACACGCCGGTGAAGTGGAGAATGAAATCAAGCAGATGGTGGCCCGTTACCAGAACGGCGCCAATACTTATATAGAGCGGATGAAATCGGAAGCGGAGCGTGTATTGGGCGCATTCCAGGCCGATTTCGCCGGCAAGGTCGACCAGTTACGTGACGAGTTGACGCGTCCGGTGCGTGAAGCGTGTGACAGGCAGCTTTCGGATTACGACCAGCGTATCAAGGTCGCCATTCATGAGGCCCACGGCCAGTTCAGCGGCAGCCTGTCCGAGCTGAGCGAGTCGATACATGCGACGATCGAGATGGCCGAGCAGCAGCTCAACGCCCGTCTGAAGAATATCAAGCCTCAGGCCGGTGTTGTGCTCGACTCGACGGAGAAATATATCCGCGAGCGTCTGGTCAAGTTGCAGGAGAACGCCCAGGCCATGGTCGAGATGGCAGAGAAGCAGCTTGCGCAACGTCTGCAGAACATCGAATCGCGAGCGTTACAGGCGGTTCACGGCGCGGACAAGGCCGTACGCCTGCACATTGATCGTGCCTACGCCGAGGTCGAGACGGCCTTCAAGCCGCTTCGTCAGCGTGTGATCAGTGAACTGGAGCACTTGGCCGGTCAAGCGCGTGAACTGCTCAAGAATGTAGAGCATTCGGACAAGGCGAATGCCCCCGCCGGTCAGAAGCCGGTGGAATCGTCAGGTAGTGACGCTGCGAAGTCGAATCAGAGCGCCAAAGCGGAAATTGTGGATGCATCCCGGCTGTATAGCACGATGCAGGAAATGGCCAGCCGGATGCAGATCAAGTCGAATCCCCCGTCGGCCCCGGCCGCGGTCAATCAGGACGAAGGCGGTGAAGCATCAACCGAAGACGAACGGAAAGAAGCCGCCTAAGTTGAAGAGTCTCTGTGTGTGATGTGTTTTTCATGAACTGGACAGGCCCCGCGTGATGTACGGCGGGTCCTGTTTTTATTCTGGTAGATGGGGTTGAAGCTTTGCCGGGTTAATGCAGTTGTATTGTGATGGCCGGGTGATGTGAAATGTGAGGGTCGTGTCAATCGGGTTGGAAAGCGGTAAACTATCTGCATGACAGCAGACAAGAGCCAGAACGAACCGGTACGTATCGAAAGCGACTCGATGGGCCGGATGCAGGTGCCCGACTGGGCCTTGTGGGGAGCGAGCACGCAGCGAGCGGTGGAGAATTTTCCGATTTCCCGCCGGCCGGTACCTGCTGCGCTGGTCCATGCCCTGGGTCTTCTCAAGGCCGCTTGCGCGGTGGTGAACCGTGACCTTGGCAAGCTGGAGGGCGAGACAGCCGGTGCGATCATCGAGGCGGCGAACGACGTGGCGGCCGGGCGTTATGACAGGCACTTCCCCGTCGATCTGTACCAGACCGGCTCGGGGACGAGTACGAACATGAACGCTAATGAAGTGATCGCCACTTTAGCGAACCGGTTGTCGGGTCGAGTGGCGGGCAGTTCTGAAGTCATTCATCCGAATGACCATGTCAATATGGGTCAGTCATCGAACGATACCTTTCCCACGGCGATGCACATTGCGTCAGTCAGGGCATTGACAGAATTGAAATCATCACTCGGCCGTGTCGAGCGTACACTGCGTGACCGGGGAGAACAGTGGGACGGTATTATCAAGGTCGGCCGCACTCATCTGATGGACGCGACGCCTATCCGTATGGGCCAGATATTCAGCGGCTACGCGGAACAGCTTCGCCGGTCGGTCGGCCGAGTCGAGTCGTCGATTGATGAACTGCGTACGAATATGCCCATCGGCGGGACGGCGGTGGGTACGGGTATCAACACGCACGCTGTTTTCGGTCGGCGTGTATGCGAGTACCTGACGGAGCGTACGGGCGTGCATTTCGAGGAAGCGAGCGACCACTGCGAATCGCAGGGCGCGAAGGACAGTTTCGTGCACGTATCCGGACATTTAAAGACAGTGGCCGTGTCACTCGGCAAGATCGCGAACGATATCCGCCTGCTCGGCAGCGGGCCACGCTGCGGGTTGGGAGAACTGGTTCTGCCGGCTGTACAGCCGGGTTCGTCCATCATGCCGGGTAAGGTGAATCCGGTGATCTGCGAGTCGGTGATTCAGGTCGCCGCCCGTGTGGTGGCGAATGACGCCGCGGTGACGTGCGGCGCCTTCGGGGGTGTGGGGTCGATATTCGAGCTGAACGTGGCCATGCCGTTGATCGCCGATGCTGTTCTCGAATCCATTCAACTTCTGGATAACGTCTCGAACGTGATGGTGGACAAGCTACTGATCGGTCTTGAAGTGAATCGGCAGCAGTGCGCCGATCTGATCGAACGTTCGCTGATGATCGTGACGGCGTTGGCGCCTGAGATCGGGTACGACAAAGCGGCGGAGCTTGCGAAACAGGCATTCGAGGAGCGTCGGACCATTCGTGAAGTTGCCGTCGAGCAGGGCATTCTGACGGGTGAAAAACTCGATGAACTACTCGATTTGACCGCCATGACCCGCCCGGGGTAGGTCGAGCATGTCAATGTGGATGCCTGTGTTGGTTTCGATTGTAAGCGTTCGTCGAATTTTACAATAAGGAAGCCATTCGGAAAACCCCCACGTATTGGAATATAATACGTATCTTTATGTCATACCCCAGTGATGAATACGATATCGTCGTGATCGGCGGCGGCCACGCGGGCGTGGAGGCCGCGTGGGCGTCGGCGAATCTGCTTCGCCCGGATGGCGGCCAGGTGGCGCTGGTCACCATTGATCCGTCGAAAATCGGTCAGATGTCGTGTAATCCAGCGATCGGGGGGCTGGCGAAGGGCCAGATCGTCCGTGAGATCGACGCACTGGGCGGACTGATGGCACTGGCTGCTGACGCGACGGGTCTGCAGTTCCGCATTTTGAACGCATCCAAAGGCCCGGCCGTCCGCGGCCCGCGTTGCCAGTCGGATAAATACCAATACGCCCGGGAAGTACATCGCCTGATTCAGACGCGGCCCAATCTCGATATTATTGCCGGCTGCGTCGATGAGCTGATCGAGGAATCAGGCCGGTGCACCGGCGTTATTTACACCCCTGCCGATGCAGTGTCATCCGAACCGGTTCGCCTGTCGTCGAAGGCCGTGGTCCTGACCACCGGCACGTTCATGCGTGGGTTGATGCATATCGGTGACCAGCAGATCAAGGGCGGCCGGCGAGATGAGCCATCGGCCGAGCGGATCAGCGATTCCCTGCGAAGGCACGGTTTTCAGGTCGGCCGGTTGAAAACCGGTACGCCGCCCAGGCTGGCGGCGGGCAGTATCGATTACAGTCGTTGCGAATTGCAGCGGGGCGACGCTGTTCCTACGCCGTTCAGTGATCTGACCGGCCGGATCAAGGCGCATTTGCCTTCGCACGCGGCCCCGCCGGCGGAATACGTCAATATCGCAGCGGGCTTTCCCCGGCTTGATCAGCAATGCTGCTGGCTGACCCATACGCACGAGGCGATCCACGAGATGATCCGCCGGAACCTCAATCGCGCGCCGCTGTACAACGGCCAGATTGAACGGACCAGCGTCGGCCCGCGGTACTGTCCGTCGATCGAGGACAAGGTCGTGCGTTTCGCCGACAAGACTTCGCATCACGTTTTTCTCGAGCCGGAATCGCTCGAGACCGATGAAGTCTATTGCAACGGCATTCCCACGTCGCTGCCCACCGATGTGCAGCACTATATGGTGCATCATCTGCCGGGTTGTGAAGACGCCGAGATATTGAAATGGGGTTACGCAGTAGAGTATGACATGGTCTGGCCGCATCAGATCGATACGACGACGATGACCAAGCGTCTTCCGGGGCTTTTGCTTGCCGGCCAGATCAACGGTACCTCGGGTTACGAGGAAGCCGGCGGTCAGGGCCTGCTGGCCGGGCTGAATGCCGTGCGTTACCTTCGCGGTGAACCGCTGGTCCGTTTCGGCCGCGACCAGGCTTATATCGGTGTTATGATGGACGACCTTGTCACCAAGCGGCCGCGTGAGCCGTATCGCATGTTCACCTCACGGGCTGAATATCGTCTGCTGCTCCGCGCGGACAATACTGATGAAAGGTTGACGCCGCTCGGCCGGGAGTGGGGACTGGTCGACGACCTTCGTCTGCAGGTGTTTCTTGAGCGTAAATCGGCACTCGATGCCTTGCGGGAATACATAGACGTGCGACGGATCGACGGCCGGAAGATGAAGCGTTGGATGACCCAGCCTCAGGTCGATGTGGATGCGGTACTGAGCAATCTCAACGGCGAGCCGGCGCTGCCGCCTGCGGCCCGCGAGCGAGCCGTTATCGCGACACTTCTGGCAGACGTGCAATATGAAGGTTATATCGATCGCCAGCACAAGGAGATCATGCGACTCGCGGGTCAGGAGCACCAGTCGCTGCCGATGGATTGCGATTATCTGGATATCAAGGGTCTTCGCAGGGAGGCCGCCCTTGTCATGAACGAATTCAAACCCGCCACACTGGGCCAGGCATCGCGACTCGCCGGCGTCAACCCGACCGATATCATGGTCATCGCCATCGCTCTGACCAAGCGTTAGGTCCGTTACCACCGTGCTGGGCAATCGAGTAGTTTGCGAATCATGGCAATCGTGACATGGGAAAATCGCCCTCCGTCAACCTGCACATCCGCGACATCCAGCAGGATATCACGTGCCCCGAGTGCGAATACAACCTGCGTGGTCTGAGAGGAGAGATCGTGAACTGTCCCGAGTGCGGCTGCCGGTGTGATGTGGCGAAGCTCGTCATCAATCGCTGGCGTAAGCCGTGGTACAAAGCGCCGGGGCTGAGCAGAATCAATACGCCACTTGCATGTATAGTGATCTGCGGGTTCATTTCCCTGATTGCCGGTGATGCTATCGGTGGAATTCAGGCTGTCAAGGCGATGTTGATATTGACGATGATGCTCTGGTTATGGTCATTCATTCCTGCCTATATGTTTTTCAGCGGTATGGAAGGGGTCCTGTTGGCACTAATGGCGCATTTTGTTTTTGCAGGTTATTTTGCAGGTGTTTCGGGTGCCGCCATAACCGTTATTTCTTTAATCGGAGCCTGCAAGAACCCTGTTTTTGATTATATGGCTTTATACATGTTTTTTATCATTATGTTTGCTTTTATTCTCTGGATCAGCCGCCGTGGTGAAAAGTTCATTGCAGGTCGTTGTATCCGCCACCATCTGCGTCGGGAGGCGGCTCACGATTGACAGAGTGAAACTTGCCTTTGCCGGCGATTACCTGTCTATTATTGGTTATGCCGGAACGACGACCCGCACCAGACTGTCTGATAGTGATTTTCGGCGCCTCGGGTGATCTGACGCGTCGGAAGCTGATTCCCGCCCTGTATGACCTATGGCGTGCGGGCCGGTCACCCCGCCGGTTCGCCGTGCTCGGGATCAGCCGTACGAAGTATACGGACGAATCGTTCCGTGACAGGTTGTGTGAATTCAAGCCGGAGGCGTATGCGGACCATGAGAAATGGTCAGTGTTCGCCTCACACATCCATTATGAGGCGGCCGACGCCACTCACCGGTCGGGGTGGGACGTGATTCGCACCAGGGTCGCCGAGCTGGCGCAACAGTATCAGACCGGTCAGAGCATCCTGTTCTACCTGTCGCTGTCGCCGGATCATTTCGAGCCGGTCGTTTCACTGCTCGGAGAAAGCGGCATGGTGACCGAAGGCCGCAGGTGGTGCAGTCTTGGGGGGAATCCGCCGTGGCAGCGTGTTATTGTCGAAAAGCCGTTCGGTTTCGATCCGATCAGCGCCAGGCGTCTGAACGGCGTTCTGGAAAGCGTGTTCGACGAGCAGTCGATCTACCGGATCGATCATTACCTTGCGAAGGAACTGGTTCAGAACCTTCTGGTACTGCGTTTCGCCAATTCGATTTTCGAGCCGATCTGGAAGCAGAACTACATCGATCATGTCCAGATCACGGCGAGTGAAACCGCGGGTGTGGAAACACGGGGCGGGTATTATGACGGCCCGGCGGGTGGCGCGTTGCGTGATATGGTGCAGAGTCACATGTTGCAGATACTGGCACTGGTCGCCATGGAGCCACCGGTGAGTTTGAATGCGGAAGATATCCGTACTGAAAAAGTCAAGGTATTCAAGGCGCTTCGGGTTCCGGCATCCGGCGAGGTGCCGCAGATCGCCGTTCGCGGTCAATACGGTCCGGGAGTTATAGACGGTAAGTCCGTTGCCGGCTATCGCGAGTCGGAGGGTGTCCGGTCGGACAGTCAGACCGATACCTTTGCCGCGGTGAAGTGTTACGTCGATACCTGGCGGTGGGGCGGAGTACCGTTTTACCTGCGGTCCGGCAAAGCCATGGCGCAGAAGAAAACACTTATCGCCATCTACTTCAAACCGACGCCGCATATCCTCTTTCGCGATCAGGTGAGTAAACTGAAGGCGAACCAGATACTCATCAATGTTCAGCCGAACGAAGGCATCCGCCTGCGATTCGAGGGCAAAGTCCCCGGCTTCGGCATGAATATCAAGGACGTGGTCATGGATTTCGACTATATCAAGCAATGGCAGGAGAAGCCGCCTGACGGCTACGCGGCACTGCTGCACGACTGTATGCGGGGCGACCAGACACTATTCAAGCACCACGACGAAGTCGAATGCGCCTGGAACGCGATTCAGCCCATACTCGATTACTGGCAGATGAATCCCGCTGATGATTTGCCGAATTATACCCCCGGCTCGTGGGGACCCGATGCCGCCGATACGCTTATGAAACGCGAAAACCGCTACTGGCATAACGAATAACCCCCCCCCATCACATAGGTGTTAAGCTAAGTGCCCCATTCTTCAACCTCTTCCAGCACGT
>CAYRND010000133.1:0-10667 GCA_964425365.1 uncultured Phycisphaeraceae bacterium | reverse complement strand
CGGGGGGTGGGACGGGGGGTGGGGTTAAGATATCAACGCTGGATTTCAACTTGTTTCAGTGGCGGTTTACGCTGGATACAGCGGGCGGTGCGGGATTGGTTCTGCTGGTTCTGGTCTCCGTGCTGGGAGGATTTCTGTTGAACTTTACGCCGTGCGTGTTGCCGGTGATTCCGATCAAGATACTGGGTCTGGCGCATGCGGCAGGCAGTCGGAGCCGGAGTATCCTGTTGGGACTGATGATGTCGGCGGGCGTGATCGGATTCTGGCTCGGGTTGGGCGCGGTGATGGCGATAATCAGCCGCTTTACAACGACGAACGAGTTGTTCGGCAATCCATGGTTTGCCATTATTGTCGGTTTGTTTATCGCGGTGATGTCGTTCGGGATGTGCGGTCTGTTCACATTGCAACCGCCTCAATTTGTTTACCGGATTTCACCACGACACGATACTTTAACGGGTTCGTTTCTATTCGGGATCATGACGGCCGTTCTATCGACGCCGTGTACGGCGCCGTTTATGGGAACCGCGGCGGCGTGGGCGCTTCTGAGCGGAAGCCTGTCAGTCAAGCTACTGGTTTTTTCGGCGATCGGCGCAGGGATGGCATTGCCTTACATGGTGCTGTCGACCTGGCCGAAGCTGGTCGGGAAAATGCCTCGCAGCGGGCCGGGCAGCGAGCTGATCAAGCAGGAGATGGGATTGTTGATGTTAGCTGCTGCGGCCTATTTCGTGGGTGTGGGCGCAGCAAGCCTGATGACGGAACCGCCGGATTCCCCGAGTCTGCTCTACTGGTGGCCGGTGATGGGGTTTGTCATACTTGCGGGCACATGGCTTATTGTTCGCATCTTCGTTGTGTCGCAATCCGTGCTGTTACGAATCGTGTGGGGTATGGTGGGTGTATTGATTATCATTACAGCGTCTTATGGCGGGATTACGCTGACGGATGCGGGTCCGATCGACTGGGTTGCATACACGCCGGAACGTTTCAAGCAGGTACAGGCAGAAGGCAGAATAGTGGTAATGGATTTTACTGCCCAATGGTGTCTGAACTGCAAAGCCCTCGAACATACCGTACTGACTGATTCACGGGTTGTTTCGGCATTGAAACGGGAGGAGGTGGTTCCCATGAAAGTGGATATTACAAGTGGTGATAATATAGACGGCCGTGAAAAGCTCAGGCAGGTAGGCCGCGTTGCGATACCCCTGCTGGTTATTTTTGAACCTGGCGGCGACGAAGTGTTTAAAAGCGATTTTTACACGGTTGAGCAGATTCTTGGAGCCATTGAAGAGGCAGGATCAGGGATGGTACGTTAGAATAAGCTCGATATGAACATCCATGCCATGCTCAAATCACAGAATTTGTCGCTTCCCAAGCCACCTGCGGTGGTTGCGAGTTACGCGCCTGCATTGATCAGCAATGGCCATGTCTATATCAGTGGACAACTGCCGATGCTTGACGGGAAATTGATAGCCACCGGCAAAGTGCCAGTCGACGTCAGCATGGAAGAGGCACGTCACGGGGCGAGGCAATGTATTCTGAATGGGCTTGCTGCATTCGATCAGGCGATCCTGTGTGACTGGTCGCGATTCCGTCGTATTGTTCGTCTCGGCGCCTTCATTGCCAGTGGGCCGGATTTTACGGATCAGCACCATGTGGCGAACGGAGCGAGTGAATTGCTCGTTGAACTGTTCGGCGACGCCGGCCGGCATACCCGTGCAGCCGTCGGGGTAGCATCTCTGCCCTTGAACGCTGCGGTAGAGATCGAATTACTCATAGCGATTGCATAAAAAGGTGGCCGCTAATGTTAGGGTTTTAAAGGGGTGCCGGGTTGCTATAGCATCAAGAGCAGTTGAAACAGTTTTCTCAATTCGGACGGGCATTTTTCGGGTTTTGAGGTATAATATACGCGGAGGAAAACATTCCACAGTGGCTTGCGGCGGCGAGGCCGGCCTGCCGTCGTAATGGATTGTTAAGCTTAAAACTTGTTTATATTGGAGTTACGGTATGGCACGCATGCAAAGCGGTGGTGGAACTTATGCCAGTTCTCTTGCATTTTTAGGTATCGGATTTGTGCTCAGTATTGTACTTGCGATCGTGTTTTTTGCTCAATTGAGCGGAGCACATGAGAAAGCGCAGACAGCGGAGAACAAGCTGCGTGAATATGTAAGCAGTGCTGAGGAAAAATCCGACTGGATATCGAATTACAGGGCAGGTCGATCAACCATAGTCGGCCGGCTTCACGACGAAACCGTCCAACTGAAGGCCATTATCGGTACGAGTGCCGACAAACAGGCCGAAGTGATCGAGAATGAATTGACCAGGCGTAATATCGATGTTTCACTCATTTCCTATGTAAATGATCTTGAGAATGAACAATCCGTGTTGAATAATGAGCTGCAGAATCTGCGTGATCAACTGGATAAGGCTGTTGCTGCCAGGGATCAGGCCAACCAGGAGATGGAACAACTGGGCAAACGATTCGAAGCGGCGATCAGCAAACTCACTTCAAAAGTCGATCAGCAGGCTGATCTGGTCAAGATCATCGAGCAGTGGCTGGTGGAAGTGAATACGGAACTCGAACAGGGTGCTCAGCAGACCATCGCCGGCCTGCAGGATGAAAACAACCGGCTCGACGCTGAGGTTTCGAGACTTCAGAAGCAGGTGAGGGACCTGGCTTATGAGAATTCGCTGCTCAAGGGCAAGGGCGGCAAGGTGGCGCTTAAGAAGCTGACCCAGCCTGACGGCAGGATTGTGACAGTTCTGTCAGATGAACGGAAGGTCTATATCGACCGTGGGCACGATGATCACATGATACTCGGCATGACCTTCGAGGTATTCGATAACGATGAGCTGATACTGCTGGAAGAGGGCGAAAACCAGCAATTGAGGGGTAAAGCGACGATTGAAGTAGTGGACATTGACGAAAAAGCATCGACAGCGCGTATCGTTCGGCGCAGCCGCAATGTCGTTGTCAAGGAAGGCGACGCTGTTGCGAATCTGGTTTATGACCCCGATGCGACCATGAAATTCTATGTTCATGGCGAGTTCGACATAGAGAATACCGGCCAGACCCTGATTTCGGATTACAAGCGTGTACTGAGTATGATCCAGCGATGGGGAGGCGTGGTTGCTGACGACCTGACCTACGATGTTGATTTCCTGATACTCGGCAAGGAGCCGCCCATTCCCGAGCCGATTCCGGAGGGTGTAATTGATCTGAGAGTGATCGAAGAATATTCGCAGCGGAAACAGGATTACAATACTTATCAGGAACTGATAGAACAAGCCCGGAGGCTGGATGTCCCGATACTGAACCAGAACCGATTCCTGGTTCTTGTAGGCCATTACCAGCGTTGAAGACCGGAACGCCTGATGGCCAGACCCCGAACCCCTATTACGTTATGGTCACAATACATGGCCGCCCGACTGGCGGCCATGGCTTTGACCATGTTTGATGTCCATGCGAATCTCGATATGGCACGGCATATCGGTCGGGCAATGTACATGCTCGATGCTAAACACCGTCACCGGTCGGCGGAGCATATTTCCATGGCGTTCCCGCAATGGTCAAGGGACCAGATCGACCAGGTTACCCGTGGCTCATTTGACCATTTCGTACAGCTTGCAATCGAAGTCTGTCATACCCCACGGCTGCTTACAGAGCAGTCATGGACCAGGCACATTCGTCTGAATAATCTGGATGAGGCGATCGGCATACTGAACTGTGGCCGGCCGGCGATTATGCTGACCGGGCATGTCGGGAACTGGGAAGTCCTGGGATACGTACTGGCATTGATGGGCTATCCCGTACACGCGATTGCCCGACCGATCGATAACCCGCTTGTGAATGATTGGTTGATGGGTATCCGAGAACAGAAGGGTTTGCACATCATCACCAAATGGGATGCGACCGATCGTATGCTGGCTGTTCTGGAAAGTGGCGGGGTACTGGGATTTATAGCAGATCAGAATGCGGGCGATAAAGGTCTTTTCGTGCCTTTTTTCGGTCGTCTCGCCAGTACTTACAAGTCCATCGGACTGCTCGCCATGCAATTGAATATTCCGATCATTTGCGGTTATGCCCATCGCATCGGGTGCGATTTTTCCTTTGAAGTGGGTGTGACTGATATCATTCATCCCGGGGATTGGGTAGATAGTTATGATCCACTATATACCATAACCGCACGTTATTCACGTGCGATTGAAAAGATGATCTGCCTTCGTCCGGAACAGTACTTGTGGATGCATCGTCGATGGAAAAGCAGGCCGCCTCATGAGCGTAGATCGAAGCCGATGCCGCAGGCATTGAGGACCCGGTTGGAGCAACTGCCATGGATGACCGATGAGTTGATGTCGACGTTGTCAAATGCAAATACTTGATATACTGTGTGTTAAGCGTTATCTTCCGCACTGGCGACTTGAATCGTTAACTTGACCGGCCTGCTGAAGATTGAGAAAATAGTCTTTTTAACATCCTAGAGAACAGGGATTCAAGCTTATGATCGAACAGGAAGAAGAACTTCGGCTAAAAGGCCGTAAGATTCTGGTAGTTGACGATGATTACGAAGTGCGAGCGGCAATCGATCATGCCCTTCAGGCGGAAGGAGCACTGACCCAAATCTGCGGCGACGGCAATTCCGCCGTACGAATCTGTGAAACCGACCCGCCGGACCTTGTCGTGCTGGATATGATGCTGCCCAAACGATCCGGTTTTCTTGTACTCGAAAAAATCAAGAAAAGCCCGGTATCACCAATTGTAATCATGGTGACAGCCAATGAAGGCAGGCGGCATAAGCAGTACGCTGAGGATCTCGGAGTCGACGGTTATATATTGAAACCCGTACGGCTCGAACGGTTGATTACACTGGCGAAGGAACTGCTGGAGAATCGCGACGGCGCAAAATCTTCCCCCGAGTCTTGACGCGATTTTGAAGCGGGTTTCTATTTACCCGGCAGCAGGGTGCCAGATCCGGTGTGGCTAAGAGTAACGATCCGGTACAGGCGCCGTGTTTGGAGAAGGGGGGGTAAGGTTGTGCCCAAGCATGGTGCGGCCGTTAGTCCTGATGTTCAGGGACGCAGAGTTGCGGCGGTATCCTGTGGTGGCCGCTGAAAAGAACAGGATTAGAACATGAGCATGCGAATCGGCATCATCCTGATGTTAGCGCTGGCCGGCTGTTGCACGGTTCTGTTGTCGACATCGATGCTGTATGCAAGGCAGGCGATTGTGACCACAAGGGACGGCCGTGAAATAGAAGGTGAACTGATCGATAAAAATGCGACCACAATTACCTTGAAAATCGCGGGCATTCCGACGACACTCGACATGGATAAAATCGAGCATATCGAGGTGCTTAAAGACACGATTGAAATTTATTATGAACGCAAAGCCGCTATTGACGGGCAGAACGCGGAAGAGCGATACCAACTCGCGTATTTCCTGTTTGAGAACAAGGAACTGGAAATGGCCCGCCTTGAGTTGGACCAGCTTCTGAAAATGTTTCCGGATAATGAGAAAATACAACTGCTCAGTGTGGTAATCAATGAGCGGATGAAACTGATCGAGGAAGAAAGTGAGCAGGAAAAAGCAGAACGGAAGGACACGCTTACTTTTGAGAAAGTTGAGTCATCAGATGAAACATTTTCGACCGTCGGTGCAGTCAATCGCAAGCAATTGCTTGATGACAGGCAGATCGATCTGATAAGACTGTGGGAACTGCCGGCTGATCTCGAGGAAGCCAAGCCGCGGGTATTGGTACGACGTGTGACGATCGAACAACTATTCGAGCAATTCGCAGATGAAAGGCCGATTGTCGAGCTTGAACAGAATGAACGAGCCTATTATCTCGCCAGGGCACCGGGATATGAACGGTTGGAACTGATATTTGCAGTTGGAGCCGTTAATACCAAAGCGAGATCACTCTATTCTCAGATCGATGTTCAGATGGATCCCGCGGTAATCGTTGAATTCAGACAACATATCCATAATCGCTATCTAGCCGGATATTTCTGGCATACATACGGTCGTGATCGTGTTGAAGGACTGAATCTGGTCAGACCCGTGAACGACAGGGCGGTGGTCTATACGAATTTTTACAACCTTACGCAATACCGAAACGGTGATCTGCCGATGATTGATCGCGAGACACCCGAGCGATCGCTGCTGCTGCAATGGGGTCTTCCGCGTGATCTGGCGATGTATCCGGGACCTGATGTGACAGGTTGGGAGCCGTTTTTTACCGGAATAGATGATCCGAATTTCCGTCAATACCGTGACTGGATCGAATCGCTTTGTAAGAATGCCGACTATGGTATTGAAGACTAAGGAGGCATGGAGCGTAACCGGTTTTTTGATTTTGTCGGGTCGTAGTGCAATGTTGATCGAACATGTTTTTCTGCCAGGAACGTGTTGTAACGAAAGGAAGTGGGAAATGTCGAAGTTCAAGCCGATCCTGCTCATCGGAATAATCGCCCTGTCAGTCGTTATCATGCAGGGATGCAGCCGCGAGGCCTCACAACACGCCGCCGCGCAGGAACAGCTTGAAAAAGCATTGGACATTATCCGCCAGGCGGAACTGGGCTATGTTCCTGATGATGTCGGTAACATCAGTTACCGTGATTATCGGCATCAGGTGCTTACCTCTGCTGCCGATGAATTGAATGAAGTTGTCAATAACGGTTCGAAGGATCAGAAGCTGTCGGCCCAGCGTCTGCTTGCGGATATTTATGCCCACTCGGCAAGATATGCCATGCGTAAGGCGACCGACGAGTATGCAGCCGTTACTTCCCAGTCGACGCGTCTGTTCAGTTACCTCATCGCAGCCGATCGTATCAGTAAGCGGATCAATCAGCTCAGCGGCGATTCAGCCGGTATCATCAGTATTCTGGAAGATTCCGAGCGAGAGCGCAAGTTCGAGCAACTCGAGATCGAGCAGCGACTTCAGGATCTTTACGATCAGCGTAGCGATATTGAGACGCAGATTCATACGCTGCGTGATAAAATGGATGCCGCTGCTGCAAAGGCACGTGAAATCCGTGATCAGGCGTTCATTGTTCAGGGTGAGGAGCAATACGATCTGTACGAACGTGCGAATGATATCGAGCAGGGGATCAACCAGCTCGCTGCCCGTATTGAAGAGCAACAGACCATCATCGATGACCTTGCCGTCACAATTAAGCCGCTGCAGGCCGAACTTGAATTGAATCTCAAGATTCTTCAGATGCTCCAGCAGCAGATCAATGACATCGAAACCGCTGAGCATACCGACCGTCAGGACATGGCGGGTGCGAAAAAGGAACTGACGGACCAGGTAGATGTTCTTAAGAAGGAGTTCAACGAAATCATCGATCAATATCATCATCGTGTTGACACGAAACTGACCGCCGCAATGAAGAACATGGGAACTTCAGTGGCCATGCTCGATGAGGCGGTCTCGGGATCGTCACGTCAGATGAAGACAGATGTCCAGCGTGAGTTACTCGCCAAGCAACTCGAGCAGATTCAGGTTGCCATGCATTATCTCATGATTACACGTGGTATGACACAGACTGTATCAATCGTTACAGATGAAGCACGACGTCTGTACCTGCCAGAAACCTCGATATATGTCGCCCGTCTTGAAGCGATGCAGCGTATACGAAACGAATTGATCAATGAGGCAACACAATATATCGAGAGATGCCGCATGCTTGCCGATCAGCTTGCCCCTGGCGGAGAATCCGAATTGCTTGCCGATGTCCCTGATCGACTGGTCAACTATGAACAACAACTCAACCAGATCAAAGTTAATTGAATAGCCGAAGCCTGTTTGGTTCAATGTATTGCGGGCAAGGTCAGCGAAGTGATTGTATCCATGGGGCGAGGGTCTATCAGTGTGATTTTCAAGAGAACAAGAGGGGGTGAAAACCCATTTCAAATCTGTTACAATCCTTCGTCCGAAAAATCATGCTACAAGCCATATACCCTTTCACGGACCTTACTGACCCGTCGGGGAATGGTGTGGGATGATCGACAGTAGGTATTGACATTTACATGGCCAGGAGTATAAATCATGTTAGGGTGTGATTTTGGAACACTTTTCCGTACAACGGTTGCCGGTGGCTCCTATCAGGATGGGCTGACCATTCATCTCCAGGGCGTTCGGCCGGGTCTGATGATCACTGAAGAAGAGATCTATCAGGATCTTCTTCTCCGCAAGCCAGGTCAGGGCGCGCTGACCAGTCCCAGGCGTGAGCCGGATATTCCCATTATATACAACGGCATTAATGCCGCGGATACCATGCCCGGCTTCAAGAATGCGTTTCTTACAAACGGTACGCCGTTTGTCATTCTGATTCCGAACCTCGATCGTCATTTCGAGCATATCGAGCAATACCAGGTGACGAATCGTACGCCGAGGCCTGGACATGCCTCTTACGCGACATATCAGAAATACGGCCAGTACGACGACGCCATCGGCGCCGGCATCTTCAGCGGCAGGTATACGTCGACGATCGTTGCTGCGGGTGTGGTTGCCAAGCGGATGCTGGAGGAAAAAGGGATCAAGGTCCGTGCATTCGTTCGTGAGGCCGCGGGTATCCGCATGCCTGATATGGCGTTTGACGAGATATATGAGAAGTCCGAGGTCTATCGCAGAATCCGTAAAGAGTACGATCCGATCTGGCGGTTTGTATTTCAGTCCGGTAAGATCAGGTCCGGCATGCGATTTCTGGAGAAGATGCCGGTGCTTTCGGAAGTGGAAGCGATGATCGGCAAGTTCCCCGCCGTCGAGATGGATGAAGACAAGATCAAGTCGGAGTGCGGCGTGCATCCGGAGTTGTTCTGTCCGCATCTGGATAGCGCGGACGCCATGTATCAACGCATTGTGGAAATCAAAGAGGCCGGCGACTCGAGCGGCGGGATCGTCGAGGTCCAGGCTACCGGCGTACCGGCCGGGCTTGGCGAACCGGTCTTCAAGAAGCTCGACGGCGAACTCGGCCGAATGCTGAGCATCGGCGCCGTCAAAGGCGTCGAGGTGGGTGCCGGTTTCGCAGTCAAGGATATGACCGGCTACGAATGCAACGACCAGCTTCGTGCTGAAAACAAGAACGTTTATTTCAAGAGTAACAACGCAGGCGGGATCACGGGCGGCGTGGCGACGGGTCAGGATATTATCGTGCGACTCGCGGTCAAACCCACACCCACGATCAGCAAGGACCAGGACACTGTCGACAAGGTCGACCGTGAAAACGCTGAGCTTAAGGCTGTCACAAGGCGTGACCCCACACTCGTCGCACGCATCTGGCCGGTTGCGGAAGCATTTACGGCAATCATTCTGCTCGACCACCTGATGATGCACTATGGCTACCAGGCCATGTGTGAGAAATAGTCAGCAGTGGAATGACGTGAGGCAATGATCAATGAAACAGTGAACGATGGGGGCGTGAGCGGGTGGGTCGGGTACCCCATGGAATTCCTTCGGGCTTCCATGGGCTTATTATTCTCGATTACGGTTTGCGGGATAGGTGAGAGTGAGATTTTGTATCGGGGACGGGGTCGATGTTATCTTGGTTCGCAATTCAACTGGGCGACGGATTCCTGAAACAAGACTTCTCCCCAATCTGTTAAAATTCTCACATGCCGACAAAAGATCACTCTCAACATGACCGTTATCATCCACAGCTCATTCTCCCCGAGATCGGTGAAGACGGCCAGCGGAAACTGGCGGAATCAACCGTTTTCATCGCCGGTTGCGGCGGCCTCGGCAGTCATATTGCCAATATGCTCGCTCGGGCAGGCGTAGGCTGCGCGGAACAAGGTGGCGGACTGATCATCGCCGATCGTGATATGGTCGAACTGTCCAACCTGCACAGACAGGTGCTCTACAACGAAGCGGATATCGGAAACGCCATCCCCAAGGCCGAAGCAGCACGCAGACAACTGCAGGCGATCAACTCGACGGTTCGGGTGACGGCCGTCTGTGCGGAAATAACCGGCTCAAATATCGAGAAACTCGCAGGCAATGCACAACTGATTATCGATGGCGTCGATAATTTCGAAACCCGTTTTATTCTCAATGACTACGCAGTGAAATACGGCGTGCCTTACATCTATGGCGGAGCTGTTGCTACTCGGGGCATGGTTTATCCAATCCTCCCGCATACGGCCTGGGGTGATCGTCCCTGGGAACAGCAAGGACGGGCGACACCCTGCCTTCGATGTATACTCGACGAACTGCCCGCCGTTATGCATGAAACAGGCGGGGCCGCTGGTGTTCTCGGCAGCGTCGTCGCAATTATTGCCAATCTTCAGGTTGCCGAAGCACTGAAAATACTCACAGACAGCTGGGATGCGGTATCCGCTGACCTGGCCGTGTTGGATGTGTGGCATAATACTTTCAAACGTATCAATCTGACCGAATTATGGCAGAAAACCGAGTGCGCTTGCTGCAAACAGCATCACTATGAATATCTCGAACAGGACGATGACACAACGGCAGTCAGCCTCCTTGGCCGCAATGCGGTACTGCTCCGTTATCGCTGGGTCGATCTCGATCGGACATGGATAAGACTGAGAGACATACTCCCCGTTGTTCGCAGTGAGTTCATGTTGCAGGTGGAAGTTATGGCTGATGACCACAAATATGTTATCCATCTCTTTAACGACGGCCAGGCTATTGTGACAGGTACGCACG
>CAYRND010000132.1:0-10673 GCA_964425365.1 uncultured Phycisphaeraceae bacterium | reverse complement strand
AGCCCGTAGCTCACGACTTTGAACCTACCGGCTTCCAGCCGGTAGTGGTTCAGTTGCTCCGATCACCGGTGGGCAGATGACCCGGTTTGCCCCGGCTCGCAGCAGTTTCTGGTGCGCGTTATCATTTTCGGCCCGAGCGATAATGGTCAGGTTTTCGTTCAGCCCCCGTGCCGTCAGCGTGACGAAAACGTTATCCGAGTCACTTCGGAGGCAACTGGTCAAGCCGCGAGCCGTTTCGATCCGGGCGTCCTGCAGGCGATGTTCGTCCATAGCATTTCCGTAGACGTAGAGGTAGCCCAACTGGTCGGCTTCGGCGGTTCGATCGGCGTTGTGGTCGATCAGAACGAAGGGGACTTTTTTTTCGGCCAGCGTTTCACAGAGCGCCCGTCCCATGCGGCCGAAGCCGCAGACGATGTAATGGTCCTTCAAGCGGCTGATTCTGTTCTGCAATTGTCGTCTCCCTAGCAGGCTTCGGAGTTCACCGTCGATAATGAATGCCACGAGATTCCCGGCCGCATACAATGCGGTACTGATCCCGGCTACCATGAGCACGACGACCCAGACTTCTTCGGCCCGCGTGAGAGTTATGTCGTGCAGTTTCATTCCGACGGTCGTGATGATCACCATGGTCAATGTCAGTGCATCGAAAATGGTACGTTCCTGGCCAAGAATAACAAACCCCATCGTGCCGAAGACCATGATAAGTATCAGAATTCCGATACTTGCGATAAAGCGTGTCTTGTTCAGTTCCGTGCGATCGAGTACCAACTTGGCAGGCTCCCTGTGAAAGCATCAGCGATCGAACTGAGCATCGAAAGCGATATTCGACGGTGTGAAGTCGACCGACCGTACATAGGCTGCCGCTTCTGCCGCGCCATGTTCGCGGTCCATCCGGCTGTCTTCCCATTCGACAGACAGCGGGCCCTGGTATCCTATATCGTTCAGTGCGACGATAATTTCTTCAAAATCGATATCACCGTGTCCGAGAGAGCGGAAGTCCCAGAACCGTCTTGGGTCGGCGAAGGCGGTATGTCCGCCGAAAACGCCTACCGTGCCGTCGCCATGTCCCCACCATGCGTCTTTCATATGGACGTGGTAGATGCGATCGGCGAACTGTCGGATGAATTTGATGTAGTCCACGCCCTGGTAGCCCAGATGCGAGGGGTCGAAGTTGAATCCGAACCGCTTGTGCCCGTCGACGGCTTTGAGTGCACGTTCGGCCGAGGCGATATCAAAAGCGATTTCGGTGGGATGCAATTCGAGTGCGAAGTTGACATTGACCTTATCGAAAGCGTCGAGGATCGGTTTCCACCGTCGTGCGAAGTCGGCGAAGCCCTTGTCCCAATAGTTCTGATCGGTCGGTGGAAAGGCATAGATGGAATGCCAGATGCTTGAACCGGTAAAACCGTTGACCACGGCGGGGAAATCGTCTTTTTTCTTTCGGCCGGGTTTAAGATCGATGAACCTTCGGCAGGCTCTGGCCGTGGTGATCATTTTCTTCGCCGCCCGTTTGCGTACATCTTCGGGCTTACCGTTACCCCAGACATCCGGTGGCAGGATACTCTTGTGTCGTTCGTCGATCAGGTCGCAGACCGCCTGTCCGACGAGATGATTTGAAATCGAAAATGCGGTCAATGAATGATCGCTGAGAATTTCCCATCGTTCTTTACAGTATCTGTCGCTTTTAGCGGCCTGGTCGACATCGAAGTGGTCGCCCCAGCAGGCGAGTTCGAGTCCGTCGTAACCGAAGTCGCGTGCCCTGGCACAGAGAGTTTGAAACGGCAGATCGGCCCATTGTCCGGTGAATAACGTAACGGCCCTGGCCATGGAAGGTTCTCCTTACTTTTGGTATCCGGTTTTACGAAGTTATATCATCGTGACAATTGTCGCCATAAGTACAGCTCAGTTCAAGCATTCGTTTTCTGAGTTCGGTCATGATTTCTTCGTGTGATTGTGACGGATCGGGTTTGAAAGGCTTACCGTATCTGATCCGGCTGTGGCTGGGGCATAGGAAGTGTAGGAGCATGCTGTGTTTTCGCGGCGTACCATGTAGCCAGACCGGTACGATAGTTGCGTTGCTGCGAATCGCCATCATGGCGATACCCGGCTGGAGCGGTTTCAATTCCCGTTCGGTTCGTTGCAAACCGCCTTCAGGGAATATGCCGACGATTTCGCCCTGTTTGAGGACCTTGACGATCATCTTCAATTTGGCGAAGTCGCTGCCGTCCTGTTCGAGCGCGATGGGTTTGACGGCCTTCCAAATGAACCAGACGATGCTGAACTGGTAACTGGTGAGCATGAGCCATCTGATGCATCGCCGGCATCCGGCCTGGATGAGGAAAGGATCGAGTCCGGTGGTATGGTTCGATGCGAGTATGACCGGCCCGCTTTTGGGGACATTTTCGCGGCCGGTCCACTCGAGGCGATGCCAGACCAATACGAACAGCCTTGTCGTACGCCAGAGAGCATTGGTCATGCCGTTTTCCATCGGGCCGGAGGTGATATAGCCCGCGAGGCCGAATAATCCGGTGAATGCAATGAACGGACCGAGTACATAGAGAACATAAACGATGTTCGTATCAGCATCGGGTAAGAGCCAGATCGCCAGATACGCCAGCACCTGGCAGATGGTGGTGAGCATCGAGTTGAATCCCATGATTCGGCCGCGGATGTAGTTGGGTGAGAATGACTGCATCAGTGTCATGATGGAGATGATGGCCATATTTCCGAACATGCCCACGCAGAAAGCGGCGAAACAGGCGATCTGCCAGAGGGGCACGAGTGTCATGACCAGCACGCTGATGCCTGCGACGATCAGGCCAGTGAACATGATGATGGGAGATTCGCGTCGAAGGTTGATCCATGCCACGCTGATCGCCCCGAAGAGCATGCCGAATCCGATACAGGCGCCCATTCTCCCGAAGAAGCTCAGCAGGTCATCGGAGTCGAGTTGGAAATTGATCTTACCGATGCCGAGTATGGAACAGTAGACTACCGATGCCAGTGTCCAGACCAGAATATCAATCAAGATCAGAGTGATGATTCTATGATGACGTGAGATATAGATGATTGCCTGGTAATAGGACCGCGGCTGAACGGGGATATCGACGTGCGTCAGTTGCCTGATTTTCAGAAAGGCGAAGAATGAACCGGAGATCAGGTAAAACAGTGAGGCGATGAACAGGCCGTTTCGAACGGAAGCAGCCGCTTCGGGCGAGATGATTTCGGGTCCGACGAGCAGGCCGATCATGGATGCGATAACGTTGATCCCCAGAATAATCGCATTACCGGCCTGGAGTTGTTTTTTCGGTACCAGTTGCGGGATAATCGCGTTTCGGGTGGGGTTGAATATACCCGCCATGGTGCCGACACCGATGAGAATCGCGATGATTTTCCAATGATGTGACGCAGGGATATCCGCGGGTCCCGTGGCGTTCATGACCATGTAAAACCCCAGCAGTAGCAGTAGTCCGCGTGATTCATCGCAGAAAAGCAGGAGCCACTTGCGAGGCAGGTGATCCGCGAGCCAACCTGCGAACACGCTGATCAGTACATAGGGCAGAGTGAACCAGAAGGTGACGGCGGCGTTGATACTGGTCGATTCGCTGCCCGCGGCGAGTCCGCCCATCAGTGCGAGCGCGGCGAGCATCATCATCCGGTCGCCGAACCCACTGGCGGCGGTGCTGGTCCACATCAATGTAAAACTGATATTACGCCACAGGGGATTATGAGACGTGGATAAGGGCGATTGGCTATTCATGTTGATGGATGAGCCCTTGTGTGATCATGATGCAAAAGGATAGCCGTTATCAGGGCTGCTGTCCCATGTGCATCAACGGCAGCGGCATGGGGCTGTCTGAATTGAGGAAATAGATTTTGCTGGCGGGGTCCTTTGAGATGGACTGGAGCGCTTCGAGTGCCTGGAGCTGGATGTACGCCGGGTTATCGGTGACGGCCTGATTGATCTTCTCGATTTCATACGCCCGAGCGTCGGCGAGCAGTCGTCTGCGTGTGGCTTCTTCTTCAGCGGCCTGCCGTTCGGCTTCGGCCTGTGCGATCTTCTGCTGCTGCTCGGTGCGGAATCGTTCGAGTTCGGCTTTCTGTCGTTCGGCCATCTGCTCGGCTTCTTTTTTCTGTTCGATCTGCGCGATCAGTCGTGTGGGCAGTTTAATTTCACGAATCAGGACATCCTGGACCTCGATTCCCTTATCGACAAGGGATTCACTCAGCGCGATGTTCAGCGCGGTCTGGAGTTGTTGTTGTGTTTCTTCGAGGAAGAAATCCTCGGCTCTTTTGATGGTTTTGCCTTGTTCGCGGAGCAGGCTTCGGACCTTGGGTTTCAGGTGTACTTCGATGACCTGTTGCATCATTCCCGTTTCATCGAGGATTCTCGGCGCCATGTCACCGATGATGCGGTACTGGACCGAGATATCGACCTGGGTACTGAGCTGGTCCTGGCTGGGGACGTCGGCGGTTTCCTTGTGTGTTTTCTGCCGTGCGTCGTAGATGGTCCATTTGTAAAGTGGGTTAACGGGGATATGGAGTCCGGCGGAGTAGGGTTTTTCAACCACTTCGCCGAAGATCGTAGCGACGCCGACGTGACCGGCGGGGATACTTTTGAAACAACGCGATCCGATCAGAATGATCACCAGTAGGACGATGGCGAAGGGCAGGTATTTGAGTCCGGGATGCATGATGATTCTCCTGATTGTTAAAGAAGCGTTATCCACTGATTCGGTAACAACATACCATAACCGGCATGGTATTTGAAATCATGTGGAGCGTGTGTGTGGGGGGGGGGGGGTCCGGGCGCATTCATCCGGGTTGATTGTTTCGTTTATCTTTTTCGATCATGGCGTAGGCGTTATGGTTGTGGATGGATTCGTGATTTTCGCTTTCGATCCGGTACCAGACGATCCGGTCATCGTCTTCGAGTACGATGGACAGGTCTCGAACGATATCTTCGACGAATTTCGGGTTGTTGTAGGCGTCTTCGGTGACCCATTTTTCGTCGGGTCGTTTGAGTACGGCGAAGACCTGTGTGCTGGCAGAGCGTTCGGCGTATTGGACGAGTTCTTCGATCCAGATATTTTTCCCCTTTTGCATGCGTACTTTGACGTCGATTAGGCATCGTTGATTATGTGCGCCGAAGTCGGATATTTCACGAGAGCATGGGCAGAGGCTGGTTGCGGGGACTTTGACGCCGAGGATGAAATCATCATGCTCGTTGCTGGAAGCCTCGATGGAGACATCGACATTCAGTTTGCCGGGGTGTCCTGTGACGGGCGCTTTTTTGTCGATGAAGTATGGGAAAGCGAGTTCAAGGTGAGCTTCCTCGGCGTGCAGCCGTTTCCGCATTTCGTGGCAGATGGTCATAATCTGATCGGAGCGTACGGCCTCGTGGTATTTGTTCAATACTTCGAGGAACCGGCTCATGTGGGTACCCTTCTGATAATGCGGGAGAGCAACGTACATATTGATGATTGCGATAGTGTGCTGGACGCCGCCTGTCGCCGGGCAAAAGAGGGTAATAGGGTATTGAATATCCTTAACCCCGACTTTGTTAATGGGTACCTGTCTGGCATCGCTGCTACTCTGGACATCTGGCATGATGTGATCGTCTGGAGTTATAATGTTTTGTTGCGACATACGTTAACTTTCAGTGACTGAGTCATGCATTCAGGTTGGAAGGAATTTAACTATTTTATGCCGTATGGCTCATAATTACAAAGTTTTTATAGTCTTGCATTATTCCCATCTTTACCCGGCTTGAGTATATTGACATAGGAAAAGTTGAAATCTGACTGTTCAAGCGTGAAATGAGGACGAAAATGAAAACACTTGATCCTCCGTTAATGAAAGTAGCGAGTCGTCAGCCATCAGGCTCGGCGTATGGTCGCATCAACTCGATCGTGGGTCATGTGATTACGCGAGTTTCGAGTCGGTTTTCCACGTCAGAGGCGTGGTCACCGCCGATCAACATTTACCAGTTACCCGGGCGGATGGAGATCTGTGTTGATCTGGCGGGAGTCGAGCGTGAGCGGATCGATCTTCAGGTCAGGCCTGGCAGTCTGACCATACGAGGAGTGCGTCAAGCGCCGGACCCGCCGGACCACCGGAAAGGTCCGATGAAGATCATCGCGATGGAAATCGATCACGGCCCATTCAGCCGGGAGGTGAATTTGCCGGAGCATATCGACCTGGAAAGAACGGAGAGTGCCTACCGTGAGGGGATGTTGTGGATCGTTCTTCCGTTTAAATCAGAAGAAGATCATGGTGTTTAAGCATTGAACGGGACCATATTGAATTGAAGGGACCGCGTACGTGCCAAAGAAGAAAAGCAAGCAAAAATCGACTCGCAAGTCATCAGGCGGTCACGGTAAAGACGACCAGGTCATCACGGATCCGCCGGTGGCTGGTATTCAAACCCATGATTCGGGTATCGAGATCCCGCAGATGTTGCCGATTCTGCCCATCCGAGGTGAGGTGATATTTCCGGGTACGATAGTACCGCTGGTGGTGGGTCGCCAGTCCAGTCTCCGCATGCTGGAAGAATCGCTGCCGAAGTCGAAGGTGATAGCATTGATGACGCAGCGTGACGAAGAGCAGGAAGAGCCCGGCGTGGACGGTCTGTACCAGATCGGCACCGCTGCGTTGGTGCTCAAGCTTATACGGCAGGCAGATGAAACATTTTCGCTGCTGGTGCACGGCCTGGATCGGATACAGATTGATGAGGTGGTCCAGGTTTCGCCGTTCATCATGATTGAAGCGGAGCAGCTTGAGGAGAAGCAGGCAACCGGGAAACATTTCGATGCCTCAGTGAATCAGATCAGAAGCGAAGCGCAGCAGTTGATCGATCTGACGCCGAATGCACCGGAACAGGCCTCTACGATCCTGATGAACATCGAGCAGCCGGGAAATCTTGTGGATTTTCTGGCGGCGAATCTGGATATCGACGTTCAGCAGAAGCAGGATCTTCTGGAGGAGACTGACATAGCGAAGCGTCTTCGGCAGGTTCATCGTCATGTATCCAGCAAGCTTGAGATAGCACGTCTTCAGCAGAAGATACAGCAGGATGTGCAAAGTGCGATAGGAGAAACGCAGCGGAAGTATTTTCTGCGAGAGCAGATCAAGGCGATTCAGAAGGAACTGGGTGAATTTGAAGACGGGTCGAGACAGGTAGTAGAGCAGTTAAGGCAGCGATTGGAGGAAGCCCGGCCGCCTGAGGAAGTGCTTTCGGAGACGATGCGTGAGTTGAATCGTCTGGAGGCTATACCGCCTGCGAGTCCGGAATATTCTGTGATCATGAATTACGTGGAGCTTCTGGCCGACCTGCCGTGGCAGCATGGCAGCGAGGATAATCTTGACCTGGACCGTGCAAGGAAGATCCTTGACCGTGATCATTTCGATCTGGAAAAAGTAAAGCGTCGGTTGATCGAATACCTTGCGGTTCGGAAGCTGAACCCAGGCGGTCGCGGCCCGATCCTCTGCCTGGTGGGACCGCCGGGTGTTGGCAAGACGAGTCTGGGTCAGTCTGTAGCGGATGCGCTGGGCCGGAAGTTTTCGCGGATGTCGCTCGGCGGCATTCGTGACGAAGCGGAGATACGCGGTCATCGTCGGACATATATCGGCGCCATGCCCGGCCGGATCATTCAGGAGATTCGCCGAGCGGGAACGAATAATCCCGTCATGATGCTCGACGAGGTGGATAAGCTGGGCGCTGATTTTCGTGGCGATCCGACGTCGGCACTGCTCGAGGTTCTCGATCCGAGGCAGAACAATGCGTTTGTGGACCGTTATCTGGATGTCCCGTTCGATCTGTCGCAGGTGCTGTTCATCTGCACGGCGAACTACATGGGGCACGTACCGCCTGCGTTTCAGGATCGGCTGGAGGTGATTGACATACCGGGTTACACGGATAATGACAAGCTGGCGATTGCGAGGCGATACCTTGTGCCGCGTCAGTTGAAGGAGAACGGTCTGAAGCGATCTCAATGCCGCTGGCAGGTCAGTGGCTTGCGAAAGGTGATAGAGGACTACACGCGAGAAGCTGGTGTGCGAGAGCTGGAGCGTCAGATCGGGGCCGTATGCCGTGCGGTGGCGGCGGAAGTAGCGCGTGCCGACGTGAGGAAGGGCCGGAACAAATCCAAAGAGCTGGTTCATCGTATCGATGCCGGCCGCGTGCGCGAGCTGCTGGGCAGTGAGAAATATATCCGTGAGCTGGATACGCGTACCCAGAGTCCGGGAGTTGCGGTAGGTCTTGCCTATACGCCTGCGGGTGGTGAGATATTGTTTATCGAGGCGACGTCTTATCCGGGGAAGGGTCAGGTGATTCTGACCGGCCATATCGGCGATGTGATGAAGGAATCTGCGAATGCGGCGTTGTCGCTGTTCAAGAGCAGGGCGTCGCAGTTCAGATACAATGTGAAGGAACTGTCTGAGCGTGATCTTCATATTCACGTACCGGCCGGCGCTGTTCCGAAGGACGGGCCGAGTGCGGGCATCGCCATGTTCACGGCGATAGCATCACTACTGTTGAATATGCCGGTTGCCGGGAACGTGGCGATGACCGGCGAGATCACCCTGCGAGGTAAGGTGCTGCCGATCGGCGGTATCAAGGAGAAGTCGCTTGCTGCGTCAAGAGCGGGTATCCGTACCGTTTTACTGCCTGAGAAGAACAGCAAGGACCTCGAAGAGGTGGACCGGAAGATCAAGACGAAGCTTCATTTCGAGTTTGTGGATAACATTGACCAGGTGATGTTGCTGTCGTTCGGCAAGCGTTTTGAGAGACGGCTGGCGGGTGAAAAGTGAGTATGGTTTCATCATGAGGATATATACGAAGCAAGGTGACGACGGCACGACGGGTTTAATCGGCGGGAGGCGAGTCGACAAGTCATCGATCCGTATCGAGGTATGCGGTCAGATCGACGAACTGAACGCGTCGATCGGTCTGGCGGTCAGCCTGATGGCTGGTGACGGCGGATTGGAAGAACTGCGAAAGCCACTGGAGGATATACAGCATCAGTTGTTCGTACTGGGTGCCGAGACGGCGAATCCTGATATTGAAGAACGGCAGCCAGCCGGGTCAGTGACCGGTGACAAGGTCAGGCAACTGGAGAAGCTGATCGATCATCAAGACAGTAAGCTTTCTCCACTGAAGCGATTCATTCTGCCAGGCGGCAGCCGGATTGCTTCGCAGTTGCATGTTGCAAGGACCATCTGCCGTCGTACTGAGCGAGGCATGGTGAGCTTAAGCAGGCAGGAGAATATGAATGAGCATATGCTTATTTATTTGAATCGGCTGAGCGACCTGCTATTCGTATTTGCCAGAGCGGCCAACCATTGCCATGGCGAGGAGGATGTTTTCTGGCAGCAGGACCCAGGTTCATCATCATGAGCCGGGATTGCCAAAGTATCAGGCATGGATTTGCTGGTTGTCATTGTTATCGGCTGGAGGTACAATCACGTGATGTCAGTCATGCGGATAAGGGAGATTCCTTATTGCGGTTGAAAACCAGGTCAACAAAATATGAATAGAAAGGGGTATAAGCAATGCGTGCCGTAAGAATGCTGATTGGTGCAGTAGCAGTAACGTTGATGATGAGTCCAGTTCAAGCTGCGACCTATGACCTTTCAATAGACGGGACGGATGCGATATTCCTTGCCGGTCGAACGGATGTAGCGGTACCGCCGCTGGGCGAACCGTTCATTTTAGCGAGACACGGTTATGTCCTGACGGATTTCCAGCAGGAGACGCATCCGGATTCGATCCCTGTGGTAGGCGGTGATGTGGTTTATGTGGCAGACCCAGCGGTGGGTGGTGTTCATTTTTTTAATGGTTCGGGCACGCCATTCGGCCCTGAAGGCAATGGCCAGGACGGCAGTAATCTCGGTTCACTAGGCGGGATCAGTGGATACAAGGGTCCGCAGGGCGCACTGACGGGTGTGTTTCTCGATGATACGGTTCCTGTCAGTGATGCACCGGATACGCTGGATTTCAGGTCGTTTGGTCTGGGCAGGAACTTTGAAACGTTATCGCCGGAGCTTGGCCAGGTATTTTACATAGGTGACGGCGTTACGGACGACGGCGAATTTCAGGAGTTTATCGCGCCTGACGGTACGACGCGGTTGTATCTGGCGATACCGGACGGTTTCAGTTTTGTGGGTGCACCGGGCGCTTATGAAGATAATGACGGTGCCTACCGAATTGTGATCGGTGTAAACGAGTTACCAGATGTACCCGTTCCATCGGCCGCGGTATGCGGAACGGTCCTGCTGTGTGCATATGGAATGAAACGTCGGCGAAGTTGAAACGGAACTACTGGTAGTACGGTAAGATACGCGTTGCGGCTTACTGATATACGGTATTAATACAAATTTAATCCCGTCGATGAGCCATCGGCGGGTTTATGTGTAATTGTTGATATTTGGTTAGCCGCAGTTGTATTTATAACCATTGCATTTGCAATGTAACTTCGGTTGTGAATGTTGAGGGTAGGTACGACAGTTGTGGTTCAGTTTAACCAGAGAGGGCAGGATTAACTTATTCACCATCAAATTTAAGTAAGAAGGAGAGGGCAAGATGCCAAAGGCAACCGTTCTGTGGTTATTGTGTGTAGTTAGCACTACAGCGCTATCAAGGTCCCCTGGTGCGCTTCAGTCGTGACCTGATC
>CAYRND010000131.1:0-10928 GCA_964425365.1 uncultured Phycisphaeraceae bacterium | reverse complement strand
AGTTATTCACATCCTTTTAGAGCATATTAATCAACCTTATAGCGCCACCGGCATTTGTTAGGCATGCTATTAAGAGAACAAGTATCTTGGCTCGCAATTCAACTGGTTCAAAGCCATGAAAGCGTTCAACAGCGGCGTGCTATGTGTGGTTTGAATTACAAAATCAAATTGACGATCAAAAAGCCAATGGCCATCGCGAGCTGAAAATTGCGGAAATCGCGATCTATTACGTGCTTAGACAGCTCCCTGAACCTGAATTAACCCACAGTTTCTGCTGAGGAGGCTTAAATTTTTATCTCACTTGGCCTCAGCGCCTGGCAGATGAAAGGACCGCCCCACGAAGATGCCTCAAATACAAGCAATTGATCGCCTTCAGGGATTTTCTCCCGCCCGGTGGCACGGAAACAGTCCGTGTCGAATCACTGAAAAACCATTTCAAGACCGCTTCAAAAGTTGCTCCCGCTGTAGCATGACCTGAAACGTGTGACAGACAAGTTCAATCTGTGTTTCGTCCATCCTGTTGTAAAACGGCAATGCAATGGTACGGTCGCTGATGCTTTCAGAAATGGGAAAACTGCCTTTCTTGAAACCGAACTGCTCGCGGTAGAATGGTTGAAGGTGGATACAGGGAAAGTAATTGGCTGCCCCGATTTCATGACGGCGCATGCCGGTGATAATCCGGTCACGCTCGGTGGCGGTGTACTGATCGGTCAGACGAATGACGAATACGAACCATGATTGTGTAATCGCGCAGCCGTGATCGATGGTCGGCAGAATGACATCTTCGTATTCCATCAACCGTTGCATGTACATACTCGCAACCTGCCTGCGTGCTGAGAGTATTTCGTCAAGCCGCTCCATTTGTGCGATCCCGAGTGCAGCCGCGATTTCACTTAGCCGGTAGTTGTACCCCAACCGCTCATGTGCCAACCAGGACCCGGTCGTATTGACCATATTCGTCTGATGCGACGTGGAAAGCGGATCGGGACGGCCCTGATTCCGCATACTTCGGCAAAGCGATGCAATCCGATCATCGTCGGTGACAATCACGCCGCCTTCACCTGTCGTAATCTGTTTATTGGGATAGAAGGCAAAAACTGACGCTCTGCCGAACGATCCGACCTGACGGCCACTGGGACATACACCGCCTAGCGCTTCACAACTGTCTTCAATCAGAGGAATTTCGTGCGATCGGGCAATCTGTTCGATACGCTCCATATGCCGGGTATTTCCGAACACTTCCACAGCAATTATGGCCTTGGTTCGCGGCGTAATCGCGGCTTCCAGTCTGACAGGGTCCATATTCAGGCTTTGCGGACAGATATCGATAAAAACCGGCTTTGCGCCGACCATGAGAATACAGTTGGCCGTGGCGACAAACGAAAAGGGTGTGGTAATCACTTCATCACCGGGCCCGACACCGAGTGCGAGCATAATCAAGTGCAGCCCTGCGGTCCCTGAGGAGACGGCCACACCGTTGCTTCGACTACAGCGTTCGGCCACCATCTGTTGAAAAAGATCCTGTCTCGGCCCGATACTCAATCGACCGGATTTAAGTACGGCAGTGACGGCCTGAATTTCCTTATCCGTGATATCTGGTTGACTTAATGGGATTTCACTCATGGTTGTTACTCATGTCCCTCGATCACGCGTTCGATCGCGGATTGCCATTGTTTTGTGCGTTTCAGATACGACCATGCGGCCTGAATCCGGAGCGTATCCTGCAACCCCCCGCCGCCCTGCACAATAATCCCGAGATCTTTGAACTGACTGTCTGTAAGGCTGGTGGTTTCGTTTCTGGCCAACAGGAGCAGTGCCAGATTATTGGAGATGTTGTCGTTAAACGGGAGCATATCCTCGACAACGGTCTGAGTACCGGCGGCATGGCTGCGGAGCAGTGCCAGAAGAATGCCTTTCCGCAGGTCCGGCTCGGTGTTCTCATCGACGAGAATGGTCTTGAGCAAACCCGCTGCATGAATCGGATCGAGTTCATATAGTTCCTGAGCAGCATCAACGGCGACATCCAACCGCTTGATCCGGCCGACCTCCGGTCCTTTTTCGTAGGCAAGTATCAGTGTCAGATAAATCAACCTGGCGTGATCCGGTCGGGCATGTTCCCGGCAATAGCTCAATGCCCAACTGTTCATAAGCGGATGATGCATGGCGATCAAAGCATCGATATGGTCGGCTATATCGTCATCGCCTGCGGCGATGGCCCGACCGGTATGCCCGATCCGGCGGATCAACTGGTCATCATGGTCATTCAATACATCGAACAATTCCGGTTCAATGTAAGGCGCCAGTTGAAGTGCAATAATGGCCAGACGAGTCTGTTCGGTCATTTGGCCGGCTGAGATGAATCGCTGCCGCCACTGCAACTGGATATCTCTCTGACCGAACCTCATTGCCGCCCGCATGGCGATCATACCGAGCTCTTCTTCGACATCGGGCAACCTGCTGATGTTCGCGGTCCAGAGTCCGATGCTGTTGAAATCATGCCGCAGTGCCGTTTCGATGATCATCTGTCTGACTTCGTCACGTGTCGGATCGTCAGATATATCGATGGCACGCAATTTCTTCAGGCCGGTTGTATCGCCGAGTTGATGCAACAGGAGAGCTGCAAGCCCCTGCCTGCCGAGTTTCGGATCATCGAGTACACGGTGCAACAACTTCAGATCGGTGAAGCGTCCGGCTTCGACCAGTCGGGTAGCAATGAGTACTTTGACTCCTTCATCGAGGTCCGGCCATTCGAGTAGTTGCACAGCGTCGTCGTTATTGAGAAGGTCACTGTCCATCGCGGCGGTCAGTAATTGGGCCTGAACTGCCGGATCGTCGATCATTGCAACACGTTTCAGATCGAGTTTCTGCATATTGCTGACCTCGGCCAGTCCAAGCAGGCCGTGGATTTTGAGCACCGGTTGATCTGAATTCGCCATTTCGATGAACAGTGGCTGAAGTTTCGGGTCGCGCAGATGGCGCAATGCACTGATCAGACGGTTATGTCGACCGCTGCGGGTAACTTCCAGAGATCTGTTCAGCAGGTAAACGGCAGATCGTGCGACATCATCTTTCATTGCGGGTGAGGCGATTGAGCAGGTCGGGTCAACCAGCGACAACCAGGTAATTGCCTGCAATAATAAGACAGTCGCCACCCTTGACAACAGGAAATGCCTGTTCCCCCTGCTTTTCCCGGCTGGCTGTGGGTGTCGCTTCATTGTTAACAGTTTACGATAATCTGTGATAGTGTAAAACACTGAACCGGGAATTGTATGATTCCTCTGCGTTGACAGTCTGAACTCGATACATGGTGGACCCGCAGGATTGAGAATCTGCCTGTGTATATTTTGACCTGTGGGTCCAAGCCTGCGAATATGACGCGTCATGAGTTACGAACGTGACAATATCCATGCCCTTTCGGCGTATGCGCCAGGCGAGCAGCCTGAAAGCCGTGAGGTAGTTAAACTGAATACGAACGAGAACCCTTATCCGCCCCCGGCCGGGGTACTCGAAGCCATAGCAAAAGTTACGGGTGACATGCTCAGACGTTATCCCCCACCGTTGGCTCCGCGATTCCGACAGGTAGCGGCGATGGCACATGGCCTGAAACCCGAGCAGGTAATCGCCACCAATGCCGGCGACGAATTACTGAGACTGGTGGTAACCGTATTCTGCCGTCCGCAGACGGAATCACGTGGTAAAGGCGGGCTGGGCTATGCTGAGCCGAGTTATTCACTCTATCCGGTACTTGGCCGGATTCATGATACCCAGATCACCACAGCGGCTTTGAATGACGATTTCAATCTGCCTGATGATCTTGCTGATCGCATGAATAAGGCGGGTTGTAATCTGCTTCTGATTGTCAATCCCCATGCGCCCTCCGGGCGACTGTCTGATCTCAAATCGCTGGAATCGATAGCTCGTACCTTCAAAGGCGTCATAGTAATCGATGAGGCCTACGTCGATTTTGCCGAGACCTCGGCTCTGCCGCTGTTGGAAGCAAAAATGAAACTGGATAACGTCCTGCTGCTGCGTACGCTGAGCAAAGGGTATTCGCTGGCAGGTCTGCGATTCGGTTACGGGCTCGGCCATCCCGACCTGATCGCGGCGCTGGACAAGGCGCGTGACAGTTACAATACCGATATTATCGCCCAGACAGCGGCCATCGCGGCGATCGAAAATCGTGAATATGCGAAAAACACCTGGCAGAAAGTCAAAATTGAACGTGTTCGGGTCTCGGATGAATTGAGACGCCGTGGTTTCACCGTATATCCCAGCCATGCGAATTTCATTCTGGTGGCCCCGCCGGGCTCCTCTGATACCGGGCCGAGTAAAGCGGCGTCGCTCTATGAAACACTTAAGCAGCAACACGTTTACGTACGGTATTTCAACCAGGATCGACTGCGTGACAAGCTCAGAATTACCATCGGCCGACCGGAAGAAAATGACACTTTACTGAGGGTGCTCGACGTCGTTTCAATGGACGGCAACTGACAATTACAAGGTTCTTTTTATCAAGTCGGGATGACATATGAGACAGGTTCAACTCACACGCAAAACGAAAGAGACGGATATATCGCTTTTCCTTGATCTGGATCCTGAAAAAAGCGGCGATTACCGGATCGAGACCGGTGTCGGATTCCTGGATCACATGCTGGATCATGTTGCACGTCACGGTGGGATGTCGCTGCATATTACTGCTTCGGGAGACACCCATATTGACGATCATCATACGGTCGAGGATGTCGGCATAATTCTCGGACAGGCGATCGAGCAGGCGCTGGGTGACAAGCGAGGCATAGAACGTTACGGCTCTTCAGCCGTACCGATGGATGAATCACTGGCAAAGGTGGTACTCGATCTTTCAGGCCGGCCGGCCCTGGTTTTCCACGTCGATTTCAAATCATTCGGCGATAATCCGGCATCGATCGGCCGGTTCGACGTACAACTGATCCGGGAATTTTTCAATGCCGTTGTAAACAACGCGAAGATGAACTGTCATATAGAGGTGCCGTGGGGCGAAAACAATCACCACATATCCGAAGCGATTTTCAAAGCTTTCGGGCGTGCATTGAAAACGGCTGTTCGTGTCACCGGAGATGATATCCCGAGCACGAAGGGATCGTTGTAAGGCTATTAATCAATATGATATACGAATTTTAACATCAGGCATTCCTTGAAATGAATAATTGAGGACTGAATACCATGCCCACACCGATGGATTCCAACTGTATATTCTGCAAAATCGTCGCCGGTCAGATTCCGTGTCATCGGATTTATGAAGATGAACAGGTTCTTGCGTTTCTGGATATCGGCCCGCTTTCCCGAGGGCACACGCTGATCATCCCCAAAGGGCATTGGGTTACCGTGGATGCTGTCCCGGAAGATGCTGCATCAGCCATCGGGCGGGTTCTGCCTCGCCTGTCACGCGCTGTCGCCTCGGCAACTGGCGCCACAGCGTGGAATATTCTTCAGAATAACGGTCCCGCAGCTCATCAGGTAGTCGAACATGTCCACTTCCATATCATTCCGAAGTTTTCGGATGCCGGGCTGGGAATCACCTGGCCTGCAGGCGAGCTTGACAACAACGAAGCCGGATCACTGAAACAGCGTATTCTGGCAGAACTGTGAACAGCCGTCAGGCGAGCGTGTTGGGGAAATTGTGAATTCCGTCGCGAAGCCTGCGTTTTGACGACGTCTAATCATCCGGCTACCATACTGCTCATGTTCCGGGCAAGATTCATTCAGTCATTCATCATAAAGGTGCACAGGCGATATGTTGATCAATCATATTCGCTCGGTCGATGTCGCGTCAGATACAATGCCTTTCGAAAAACATCGATACCAGCACTTCCGAGTGCCTTTTACCCGAGGTCGGTTTCCAACCTTTTCGTGCTCATTTTATAAAGCATCAACAGGTTTTATCACGGCTTTCACGCTGATCGAACTGCTCGTTGTAATTGCGATCATCGCCATGCTTATCGGTCTGATCCTGCCCGTGCTGGGACACGTGCGATCGACAGCCAGAACATCGATGTGTGCCGGACGTATGCGCCGGTTACATATGATGACGGAATTATACGGCGAAGATAATTTCGAGTTTTACCCTCAGCCGTTCGAGGACCAGGATCTGTACGATGCAATGAATTCGACACCTGGAGGCGATCCCGAAATTGCAGCAAGAGCGATGTGGTTCAATGCACTCGATCTGTACATAGGCAAGGGGACTGGCGAATACAGATTTAAGGAGCCTGATAGCCGTGTTTATCTGCCGGACAAGCAGGATCCGGTCTGGGACGGCCTGGATGAAGAGCGTCGTAAGTCAAATCGTACGATCAAAATGAATTATCATTTCGGTGTATTGAAAGGAACGACCTTAGGCCGGTCATGGATGTTCTTCCGGCATGTGAACGTACGCCATCCCTCGCAGACTGTTTTATACGCCGACGGACGGGCACTGGATATCCTGGACGGTCCCGCGCCCCAATGCGGTCATTTCCACGCCACGGAAGGCACGGTCGCCCTGCGCCACAGCGACGGGGCGAATGTCGCCTTTACCGATGGCCATACCCGCTTCGTCACACAGGAAATCAATAATGGTAATACTGTTCTTGGATGGTATACGCAAAGTACAGGCAGGCAGGAGCTGATCTGGAATTTTCTTGATTGATCAGCTCAATTGGTGTTACCGGTTTCCCAGTCGTTGACGGATCAGCTTGGCGCGAGCCAGTCGCCGGGTGGCCGGGTCCATCTCGCAGCCGGTCAATCGCTGCAGATGAGCAGGCTGAGTGAGCAGAAATAGTTCATTGAGCGTACGGATATCGACAGTGTCGATCCTGCCCATGTTGACGCCAAGTCGCAGGTGCGACAGCAGTGACAGCACTTCTTCAGTTCCAATGACCCGTGCATTTGTGAGAACTGCCCATGCACGCCATATCTTGTCATCGAGCAGAGATTCACGTTGCTGAAGCAGTGCCTGACGTGCCTGCTGCTCGTAGGCGATGATCTGCGGCACAACGGTGGCTTCGAAGTCAGCGAGTATCTCCTGCTCGGACCGGCCGAGTGTGGTCTGATTCGATATCTGGTAAAGATCACCGAGTGCTTCCGAACCTTCGCCGAAAAGCCCGCGAACGGCCAGATGCATATCACGGGCGGCGCGACGTACTTTTTCAATTTCACCTGTCATCTTCAGGGCCGGCAGGTGCAGCATGACACTGACGCGTATACCGGTCCCCACATTAGTCGGACAGGCGGTAAGGTATCCGAACCGCGTGGAAAAAGCATAATCGAGTTTTTCTTCGAGAACATTGTCGATACGGTTGATCTGATCGAAGGCTTCGGTGAGTTGCATACCACTGCGAAGTACCTGGACGCGCATGTGGTCTTCTTCATTCACCATGATGGCAAAAGTCTCATCCGAAGCGATGGCAACGGCACGGGGGATGTCATTGCTGCTGGAAGCATGCTGGCGACTGATCAGGTGCCGCTCGACCAGCAGTTGGCGATCGAGCGACGGGCTTTCAGCAAGGTTAACCCAGAGTACATGCGTCGACAGGCGATCATTCATATTCATGATCTGCATGCGTGTTCGTTCGAGAATTTCATATCGCTGCCTTCGATTGGCACGGCCGACGAAGGGGAATCCGGCTACGTTTCTCGCCAGCCTGACGCGGCTGGATATGACGATATCACTGTGCGGTCCTGACCCACGCAACCATTCCCCGGCGTGTTCGGTAATCTGTTTCAGACTCACGAGTCGGCCTCCTCGATTTCATTGATATCGTCACGCAGTCGGGCGGCAAGCTCGTAATCCTCGCATGCCACGGCTTCATCGAGTTGTTTCTGCATTCGCATGAGCTGAATCTGTCGATGTTCACACGCCCCGGCCCGGCGAGGGACCTTTCCGATATGATGCGTGCCGCCTTCATGGGCACGTTCGAGCAACGGTCCGAGCGGACCTTCAAAGGCTTTGTAGCAATTGGCGCAACCGAGCAGACTGTGTTCTCGAAACTGGGAAAACGTCAGGCCGCAGTCCTCACAGGCAAGCTCTTTACTGGACGGCTGCGTTGTGGTCCCGTGCAGCTTGACGAAGTTGGTAAGCAGTTCGTTGATGGGTGTTTGAACAGCTTTGATGGCAAGGCCTTCCTCGGCGGCATGAATATCGCACAGATGTTTTTCGATTTTCTGCCCGTTGATAATTTCAACGGAATGATGCGTTGCGGGTCTGCTGCACTTGTCACATTTTCGTTTCAACGTATGAATCCTCTGAATATCCGGCTGATTCTATTCCCTTCAACCATTGTGATCAATCCGCATTCAGATCAAGCTCATCATTGCTGCTGCCGCTTCGGAACCCTTCGAGATCCAGGGTAATGCGAAGATAACCTGCTTTTTTAAGCTCATTGATTACATCCGACCTTATATCGTCACGAAGGAGACGGCCGACTTGATTTAAATGCAGCTCAATTCGAGCAATTGACTCATGGTCACGCACGCGACATTCACGAAAACCAAGTCGATGCAGCAGATTTTCAGCCTGTTCGACACGTCGAAGCCTGTGAATGGTCACCGGTGTACCATAAGGGAGTCGTGAAGCCAGGCAAGGTGAGGCGGGTTTGTCCCAGTTGGGCAGACCAAGGTATTTTGCCAGTTGCCGCACCTGCAGCTTGCCGAAACCAGCATCGGTAAGTGGTGCAATGACCCTGGCCTGTTCGGCGGCGTCGAGACCCGGGCGGTAATCGTTCAGATCATCCGCGTTCGTACCACAGGCGATATGGGGGATACCCAGCTTCCGTGCAAGATCATGTATCTCGCGGTAGAGGTACGTTTTGCAGATATAGCACCGATCTGCCTTGTTCTGCTGATAGTCCGGATCACCCATTTCACCGGGATAGACGGTATAAAGCTGGATATCGTGCTCATACGCAATCGTGCGCGCCGCTTGAAGTTCATGCCGGGGAAGCGACGGTGAATCGGCAATAGCAGCAGGCGCATTTTCCTTACCGAGCACCTTACGGGCTGCCACGGCCAGAAGCGTGGAATCGACACCACCACTATACGCAGTGATCATATTACCGCGTGCTTTCAGCACCCCTGACAGCGTCTGATACAACGCCGCCGGCTCCTGTAAGACATCGAGTACGGACATTACCTTAATTATACCCAAGCCTCAGACGCTTGCGGCTCGGTATTGCAGACGTTTTATCCAGACAGCCCTTTATCACGTAAAACCAGATATAGCATAGGGATAGATCGCGTTCCAGGAATTCGAGGACAAGCGGCAGATACGGCTGACCATGCTGGATATCCATAATCCGCACATAGAGTGGGCTATTTGCATGCCGGGTCAGCAGCAAAGACGCCCGATGGAAAATGCTCTCGAACCACCGACATTCAAGGGTATTGGATTATGCATATTGAACTTGATCGTTCTCATTTCCCACTTCCCCCCTGCCTTGCTTATCATGCATAACATACGGACGCGTTTGACATCACTGTTCCGCCAACTGTCGTCAGGGAGTAGACAATAATGCAGTATGTGCGTATATCCGATGTGCTCACGGGCAAATATAACGAAGGAACCGAAGTCACAATCAAGGGCTGGGTCCGAACCCGCCGGGATTCGAAAGCCGGCGTCTCGTTCATCCATGTTCATGACGGGTCATGTTTCGATCCCCTGCAGGTGGTCGTACCCTCTGAGCTACCGGACTACCATGACATGGTTCTTCATCTGACCACGGGTTGCTCGGTCATTGTATATGGCCGGCTTGTCGCATCACAGGGCAAAGGTCAGTCTCTGGAAGTCGCGGCCGAGAGCATCGAAGTCGCCGGTTGGGTTGACGATCCCGATACGTACCCCATGCAACCCAAACAGCATACCTTCGAACATCTGCGAGAATATGCTCATCTCCGGATGCGAACGAATGTCATCGGAGCGGTAATGCGTATCCGCAATACCCTCAGCCGGGCAATCCATGACTACCTTCAACATGAAGGCTTTATCTGGGTCCACACCCCGATCATTACCAGCAGCGACTGTGAAGGTGCCGGTGAGTTGTTCCGGGTTACCACGCTTAATGCAGGCGATGCCACCGCTGATGTGAACGGAGCGAATGATTTCTTCGGCCGGAAAACATTTCTGACCGTTTCGGGACAGCTCAACGTAGAAACCTACTGCCAGGCCTTTTCCAGGGTCTACACCTTCGGCCCGACGTTCCGGGCTGAAAACTCGAATACCTCGCGGCACCTGTCGGAATTCTGGATGGTCGAACCCGAGATCGCCTTCGCTGATCTGGACGAGGATATGCGTGTTGCCTGGGATTTCCTTCAGCACGTCTGCCGGGTGGTACTCGATGAACGCAGCGACGACATGGCGTTCTTTGCCCAACGTGTGGATAAGGGGTGTATGGACCGTGTGCAGAAACTTGTCGACTCGGATTTTGTGCATATGACTTATACCGACGCCGTATCGGCCCTTGAGAAATCAGGCGAGCAGTTCGAGTATCCTGTGCACTGGGGTGCGAATCTGCAGTCCGAGCATGAACGCTGGCTGACGGAGCAACACGTCGGTCGTCCGGTTATCGTCACGGACTATCCGAAGCAGATCAAGGGTTTCTACATGAAGTTGAACGGTGACGACAGAACTGTAGCCGCAATGGATGTACTTGTGCCGGGTACGGGTGAAATCATAGGCGGATCACAACGCGAGGATCGTCTGGAGGTACTCGACCGTCGTATGGATGAACTCGGAATGGACAGGAACATTTACTGGTGGTACCGCGACCTGCGAAGGTACGGTTCCGTACCGCATGCCGGGTTTGGATTGGGGCTGGAGCGTCTGATCATGTATGTAACAGGGATGGGGAATATCCGTGATGTCATTCCATTTCCGAGGACGCCGATGTGTGCGGATTATTGAGTGGTCATAAATC
>CAYRND010000130.1:0-10980 GCA_964425365.1 uncultured Phycisphaeraceae bacterium | reverse complement strand
CGGCCGATTGGGAATATCAAAATACCCCGGCAGGCCGTAATCATCACCGCCGAGGTCCATCGCCCATCTCACACCCGACGCATCGAGCACAAATGACCCGATATCCAGATGCCCATGATTGGCGTCATTGACCCCGGCCTTGAACCCGACGTAAATACCGTCTTCATCGAGCCAGTTGTTTCGCATCGCCGCAATTTCACATGGCCCGCGGAAATACGTATCAAGATATGCCGGATCACTGCCTTGATCGTTGTACCACGCCACCAGAAACGCAAAGAACCGATCCAGCGTATCATCCTGCATCAGCTCCATCGCCTGCATACGCGGAAGGTCCTGCTCGGCCAGCCACCGCTCGTACCAGGCGTAATCATCGCGATTGTAATGATGCGACATCCAGAACAGCATCGGTGAGAAATACGCGATATCCTTCGAGTCGCCGTAGTTAAAGTAATAATGCGTCGGGCCGATCGTCTGAATGTGATAAAGACCCGAGCGGCCCAGCCCCTGGTAACCGGTCACCTGGTCCAGACCCTGAAGATTACCCAAGGCACTCTCAAGCGCACCAAGCGCAAAACAGTTATAGGTTGTCCCGTAGGCCATATACGTCGGCCCCTCCGGCCAGGCGCCGTCCGGCTCGTACGGGACCATCGCACGAGGCAGCGAAATCAAGGCTTCATTCAATATCTCGTTCGCCTGCGATGGATAATGTTCCGCCACCGCCAGCGCAGCCAGCATCAACCCGCCGTTACACACCTGGTTCCAGTTGTGATCCACATGACACCACCAGTCGTTGGGATAGGCCGCCAACCCGGCGTTGAGCCCGTTCTGAACAATGCCATTGCGAATCGTCTGACGTTCAGATTCCGATAGATAGTGATACAGCCAGTCATATCCAATCGCCATCAGCGCACTTATCTCGCCGATATTCAGAAAATGCGAAGGCGCCCAGTTGGAAAAACCCGCGCCCGCAAGCAGGTCCTGCTTCGCACGATTGGCGTAACGCGTATCACCCGTTAGTCGGTACGCCATCGAACAGTTGAACACGCGGAACATCGCCGCTCGACGCTGCGCCTTGAGCTTGTCAGTGCCGGGATCGAAAATGCGCTGAAACACCGGCTCACCCAGTGCCTGTTCGGCGTAATTCTGAACCTGCTGAACCAGCTCAGCCAGCAGCGGATCTGTCGCAATCAGCGACTCCACACGTTGCTCATCTTCCGCCGTATAAAGCAGACGCGGATGATCCGGCCGAAGTGTACCCAGATCAACACCGTATGCCGGCCCAGGCAGAATCCAACACATGCACAACAACAGAAATGCTGAACGATAACATGGCTTTGACTGCATTGCTTCTTCCATTCATTTAAACTACGACTCTGATTCTATTCACGATACGCGCCCACACGATAGGTATATTGAATCATTCCGTGAACACTGTCTGTATCGGTGTAACTCGTCGTATTGACACCCAGGTCAGCCACCTGCCGCCAGTTCAACGCATCGCCGCCGTAAGGCTTGCGCTCGACGACGAATCCGTCCTCATTATCCGAGTTGTCCTGCCAGGCCAGTTGGACTTCACTGCCTGAAACCGGCGTGGCGGTCAGGTTCGACGGTGGATCGGGCAGGAAGCCGGAAATCACTTCCAGATCAAATGTGCCGCCCGGCGCATAGAACCGGATCCAGTCGGTCCCTGAATCCAGAATCGATACCTGGTTACCGTTCAGTATCACCAGTTCGATACCCGGGTAATACAACGTCACGTTCGTCCCGCCGCTGATCAGCCGGCCGAAGTTCTCCTTCATCATCAGGCTGATGTCGCTATCAGAATCGAACCCGCTCTGGTTCGATTCGTTCGTACGGAAATGCCGGCCCTTACGCACGAAATAAAACGGGAATGATGATGATGACGATTTCCGAATAAACAGTGCCTGCCCGTCAATCGTCATCCCTTCGACAGTCTCGGTCCCTGAAGAAAGGATCGACGCCGCAAGATCATACGTATTGCCGTCATGCTGCACTTTTCCGCCGGTCCAGTTGCCGCCGCTGATTCGTGACAGACCCGGCAGAGGATGATTCGCATCATGCGGCATGAGCAGTGTCGTGATGTACTTCATACCGCTGCCATCGGTGCCGTAATTCGAGTAAGTGTATTTCCCGACAAAGTTGTTCCGATTATCAGCCAGCAGACCATCACGGATTTCGACATTATTCGGCGGCGTGGCGAGATAGACATCGAACTGAACATCATGCCCCGGCGATTCATTGATGGTCCAACGATATCGCTCGTTACCCGAGATAGTTGAGTATTGGCTGGAAAATGGATGCAACGCCACATTCGCCGTCGCCCCGCCGCTGTGAGCATCCACCTCATCGAACAGTATCCAATAGCCCTGCCGGCCGTCCTGCGGCGGAACAAATGTGAAATTTCTCAAATGCGAGCCATTCGGCAATGCTCCGCCCGAATTGCCGCTCGCGTAGGATAACCATGGGCTGACGAAACCTTCACTGATGCCTCCGCCCCGCTTCGAGCCGTGATCCGACCCGTTGATGAGCACGGTGTTGGATGACACCGCCCGGTCATGAATATACGTCCAGTCGAAACCGAGATCCCCGCTACCGTAGCCCGTGTAGCCGCTGTTGCCCATGACCGCCGTACCGTACGCTACCAGGTAAATCGCATTGACGTCCTTATGGGCGTGTGACTCCTCTTCGGTCGTATTCCACAGTGCGCCTGCCATGGCGTCCTGGTCATTCGGATTATGGACGAACCATGCACCCCCATCGTAGTACACCTTGCTGAAATTCGGCCGCTCAGGCGTGCTGACCTGGTCGGCCAATACGTAAAGCGAGAACCGTCCAGGCATGGAATAGCCCTGCATCCAGTACGCTGCATGACGACCGGCCTGGGCCGAGTAGTGATGCGCGCCATACGCCGCCACACTGCCGATGACCTTGTCAAGGCGGTAGCGATCATTGTAGGAATCGCCAAAAGCGAAAATCCGGCTGTTTGGACTATGCACATGGCCGAATATCCACTCATAGAGTTGACGGACCTGTGAATGGTTGTACCAAGACATTTCGCCGGTATGTTCCAGAACATCCATGAAAATGAACTTCTGGTCCCGCGATGTGCCGCAGAACCGTGAATTGGCATAATTCGTCCCGCCGTTGAATATCCCGTAGTCCGTCAGATAGACGCCTTCGATAATATTGCGATAGCCGTTCTTATTCGCATCGATCTGGCCGCGGTCATCGCGGTACAGCGCCCATATACCCTTGATGGCGTAACCGCTGGTTTCCCATGACGCCGTGATGGTGTCATTGACATGCCGGCCGATCCAGTACTCGTAATTCGATCGTTGCGAGCCGTCGAGTTCATGATAGATCACATCCAATGAAAGGATCGCATGAAATACGCTGCTGCCGACGTCCACCTGCGTGGTATGATCCCACCCGGTACGGCTGTTATAGAGGTTCTCCAGATAACCCAATGTACTCTTCAGCTTATTCAGGTACGACGTCTTGTTACCTGGGTCCAGGATATATGCCAATGTGCCTGCACTGACGATCTCGGTAAACCGAATCGCTTTCTCTTCCAGATCACTCTGGCCGGGATCGTAATTCAGATGATTGACCTTATCGATGGCATCGGCCTTCATATCCGACCACGGACTGTTCGCCGCCCGATTGCGCAAGGCGGTGTAATCCGACTCATGCACCAATAGCGACGGGTGATCCACTGCAAAAGCTACTCCCGACAGCCAACAAACCATCACCATACACGTCAGTTGAAGTCCGATATTCCGTCTGTCAATACGCATGTACATACCCTCCAAGCCTGAATGTGAAACCTTTTTATCCATATCGGTATCTGGAAAAACCACGAAAAGGAAACCTTCCCGACACCTCCGTATAAACGATGATATTGGTAAAGTAATATACGAAAAATCCGAACGGAAGGGTTACAAAATTCAATATTTCCTGTAACAGATTTCGTCACATTTTCGCCGGATGACGGGAAATGCCCAATTTTCGCATCTTACTCCGGAGCGTATGCGGATTGACCTGGAGCAGTCGTGCCGCCCCGTGAGGGCCGTCAACCCGGCCACCTGTCCGCATCAAAGCCGATTCGATATGCCTCCGAACGGCTTCATCCAGTGATACCGGCAGCTCGCTTTCAGCATATTCAGACATGGTCACCCGGCCTGGCCCGTATGTCGACGTATGCGGCGAAAGAACGGGGAAACCATGGTCCCCACCCCCACCAAGCGCCGTGACAATTTCCAGCTTCGACCCGTTGCCCAGAATCGCCGCACGATTGATCACCGCGGCCAGTTCACGCACATTGCCCGGCCATGTGTATTCCAGCATTCGCTGAATATCTGCCTGTGTGGGCATCTGAACAGCCAACCCGAACTTGATCGCTGCCCGCTGGGCGAAATGCCTGGCCAGCACAGGAATATCTTCAGGCCGCTCACGCAGCGGCGGCAGTAGCACCGGGAAGACCGCCACACGGTACCACAAATCCTCACGAAACCGCCCTTCCCTGACCATTGCCCCCAGATCGCGATGCGTCGCCGCAATCACACGAACATCCACACACATCTGGACCTGGCCGCCGACCCGTTCGAACGTACCGTCCTGAAGAATTCGAAGCAACCGGACTTGCGCAGCGTGAGGCAACTCGCCGATCTCATCCAGAAACAACGACCCCCCGTCAGCACGCTCGAACCAGCCCTTCCGCGTCGTCTCAGCACCGGTAAAACTACCACGTTCATGTCCGAACAGCTCCGAATCGATCAACTCGTGCGGAATTGCGCCGCAATTCACACGTAAAAAGGGTTTCTGCTCGCGTTTTGAACGGCTATGGATCGCCCGGGCAATCACTTCCTTGCCCGAGCCGGTTTCACCCAGAATCAATACCGGCACATCCGACGACGACACCAGTTCCACACGATCCATTACTTCTTTCAACCCCCCTTCCATGCCGATGATGGGTTCTTCAAGCGATTGCCGCCCCATTTTCGCAAGCAGCGACCGACGATCAGCCTCCGCGGCCTCGCGTAAAGACGCCATCTCTCGCAGATGGTCATGATTCTGAACCGCAACAGAAAGCGGTTCGCATATCGCATCAAGCATCTGCGTGTGATTTTCATCAAACCGACTCAGCGCGGAAGCGATCAACAACAGCGTCCCTATCGGCTCGTCGCCTCTCGACAGCGGTCCGATCAGAACATCACCTCGGACACCCGGCGGAACCACGCATGAAAAGAGTCCGCTATTCCGACCCGCATCATCCGGATGCAGAATCTCGCCGCTGCGGCACCAGGCAAGCAGTGATTCCATCTGATCCTGACTGCAACCATAACGCGTCAATTCATATTGTTTATGCTTCCCCACCACACCAGCGGCCACCGTCTCCACACCATGCGAGATATCAAACCGACGAACCATGACACATTCGATCGGCATCCGCTTCGCCAGGATCGCCGCGATCCGTGAAATCGATTCCTCGATGGCAATGTGACGACACGCCTCGCGCCAGATATCCAGAAGTAACGGTCCGAACCGCTGCATAATAAACCTCTGGTGAAATATAACATTATATCCGTTAAATATAACAATAAAAATAATTAAATGTAATAGATTTTTATTGTCCAAATAAAATTAGCCGTTATTTGCCGAAAAACGCAATTTTAACTGTTTTAACATTCCGGCATAGGACTTGCACAAGTAACCTGCATGAACAGAGACAAATGCATCAATCAGCCTGTCTTCGTACAGCATTCATGGATATCTTCCGGTACAGGTCGCCGACAGGTCACTTTATTTTCTGTAGATACTTCACCCCGGGGACCGGTCCCGATACGGTTGCACCTTTTCAAGTGGCCGGTCCCCATTTTATTGACTACGGCCATGCTCCTTGCTGCCGCACTGATCTCATGCGACCGTAACAGCAACACCGGCCGTCAGACCGTTGGTCTGCCACCCGACGTTGATCTGCTCAATGTTTCCTACGATCCCACACGGGAGCTTTACCAGGAATTCAACAAGGCCTTCGCCGACCACTGGTTGCAGACCACCAATCAGATTGTCACCATCCGGCAGTCGCACGGGGGTTCAGGTTCGCAAAGTCGAGCGGTAATCGACGGGCTGGAGGCTGATGTTGTTACGCTTGCGCTGGCATACGACATCGATGCCATCGTCACGCACGCCGGTCTGATTCGACCCGACTGGCAAAACAAACTGCCGCACAACAGCGCGCCTTATACTTCCACCATAGTCTTTCTTGTTCGTCAGGGTAATCCGAAAAACATTCTCGACTGGCCTGACCTGATCCGGCCGGACATCGAAGTCATTACGCCCAGCCCGAAAACATCCGGCGGTGCGAGATGGAACTACCTTGCGGCATGGGGCTACGCCATGACTGTATCGAATCATGATGAAAAAGAAGCCAGGCGGTTCGTTACAGGTCTGTACCGTAATGTTTCCATTCTTGACCGCGCCGCCCGTGCCGCGACAAACACCTTTATCCAGCGCGAGCTTGGTGATGTGCTGATTGCATGGGAAAACGAAGCGATGCTGGCACTGGATGCATTCGGCAAGGATCAGTTTGAAATCATCGTACCTTCAATCAGCATTCTCGCCGAACCGCCTGTCACGATCGTGGATCATGTTATCGATCGGCGTGGCACCCGGCAGGTAGCTGAAGCCTATTTGAACTATCTTTACAGCGAGACGGCACAGCAGATTGTCGCAGAACATTACTACCGGCCTCGCTCGATCGTCGTAAGGGAGAACTGTACTGAGCGGTTTCCGCAGCTCACGCTTTTTACAGTGAATGACATGTTCGGCGGATGGGATGCCGCTCAGCGGATCCATTTCAACGATGGTGGTGTATTCGATCAGATATACCGTCCAGGAACGGCGAATCAGGTGAACTGATCGCACATTGAAAGGGGAACGTCTGTTTTGCCTACGATCTCAAAGAAATCCACCCCCTGCAACGTACTACCGGGTTTCGGTATGACGATGGGATATACACTCTTCTATCTTTCGCTGATAGTTGTGATTCCCGTCGCCTGTCTTGCCGTCAAGACCGCTGATATGGGGGCATCGGCATTCCTGCGGGCGGCGTTCGATCATCGTGTCCTGGCTGCCTACCGCCTGAGCTTTACTGCTGCTTTTGTCAGTGCATCGATCAACGCTGTATTCGGATTCGTGCTGGCATGGGTTCTGGTCCGTTACAAGTTTCCCGGCAAGCAGATCATCGACTCGCTTGTCGACCTGCCGTTCGCCCTGCCGACAGCCGTATCGGGCATTGCCCTGACGACACTTTACGCGAGAAACGGCTGGCTCGGCGTCCTTCTCGAATCCTGGGGTATCCGCGTTGCATTTACACGTCTCGGCGTGGTGGTGGCATTGACGCTTATCGGCATGCCGTTTGTCGTACGTACGCTTCAGCCAGCACTGGCGGAAATCGATATCGAACGTGAGGAGGCCGCCGCGGGCCTCGGAGCCGGCCGGTGGCAGACCTTCAGTCGCATCATCTTTCCCGCCGTCCTGCCCGCCCTGATTGCCGGGTTCACCATGTCATTCGCGAGGGCGATCGGGGAATACGGTTCCGTGGTGTTTATCGCCGGTAACATGCCGATGAAAACGGAAATCGCACCGCTGCTCATCGTGATCAAACTGGAGCAGTTCGACTACGCCGGTGCGACTGCCATCGCCGTGGTAATGCTCATCGCGTCCTTCTTTATGCTTTTTGTCATCAATATGCTGCAATGGTGGTCCCGTCATCGTTGCGCGGAGGTGATATGACCTGATGACAACACTCGCATGTCGGGTCACAGATGATCTCGAAGCACCCGGCTTCAGGTTAAAGCCCGTTACCGAGCCGGCCGTTGTGCGATGGCTGCTGATCATTGTTGCCATCGGCTTTCTTACACTTTTTCTTCTGCTGCCTCTGGCACTGGTCTTGACACAGGCGTTTTCCGACGGTCCGGCCGCTTACTTCCGATCATTCACCCACCCGGATGCCTGTAGCGCGATACGACTTACCCTTGTCACTGCGGCGATCGTCGTACCCGTCAATATCGTCTTCGGGCTGGCCGCAGCCTGGGCAATCGGTAAGTTCGAATTTCCCGGCAAAAATCTGCTCATTACCATCATTGACCTGCCATTTGCCGTTTCGCCGGTGATTTCGGGCCTGATCTACGTACTGATGTTCGGTCGTCAGAGCCCGATAGGCCAGTGGCTCCTGGAACACGATATCAAGATCATCTTCGCCACGCCGGGGATTGTGCTCGCAACACTTTTCGTCACATGTCCCTTCATTGCACGTGAGCTGATCCCGCTCATGCAGGCACAGGGTTCCGAGCAGGAACAGGCCGCACGCGTGCTCGGGGCAAGCGGCCGGCAGACGTTCTGGCGTGTAACGCTTCCCAATATCAAGTGGGGGCTGCTATACGGAATCATCCTGTGCAATGCCCGTGCCATGGGCGAATTCGGAGCGGTATCCGTAGTCTCAGGCCATATCCGCGGCTTAACCAACACATTGCCGCTCCATGTCGAAATTCTCTACAACGAATACAACTTCACCGCCGCCTTCGCCAGTGCGTCACTGTTGACGCTGCTTGCACTCGTTACCCTGGCAATCAAATCGTATCTCGAATGGAAAATCTCTAACCAGAATACGACCCGGGCGGCAGATAATGCGAACGACACGGATGCCTCTTACCCAGATGATACCACCCTTGTTGCGGAGAAATGAGCCATGGAAATCGCAGTCAATGATATCAGCAAAACCTTCGGTCGTTTCAAGGCACTTGATAATATCAGCCTGCTGATTCCCAAAGGTCATCTGGTTGCCCTTCTTGGCCCCTCCGGCTCGGGTAAAACCACACTGCTTCGCATTATTGCAGGACTGGAACAGGCCGATCCCGGACCAGGCAGCATCCGGTTCAGCAGAACCGCTGCACCCGAGAATACAGACAATGACTGCCGCATCGGTTTTGTGTTTCAGCATTATGCGTTATTCAATCACATGACTGTCTTCGAGAACATCGCCTTCGGACTGCGCGTCCGTCCACGGCGAACGCGTCCTTCGCGATCGCAGATTCGCCGGAAGGTCAATGAACTACTTCACCTGATTCAACTGGAAAATCACGCGGAAATGCATCCACGTCAACTCTCGGGTGGACAGCGTCAGCGTGTAGCGCTTGCCCGTGCACTTGCCGTTGAACCACAGGTCCTGCTGCTCGATGAACCTTTCGGCGCACTTGATGCAAAGGTCCGCATCGAGTTGAGAAGATGGCTCAGACGCCTTCATGACGAAATTCAGCTCACCAGTGTCTTCGTTACGCATGATCAGGACGAAGCTCTCGAACTGGCTGACCGCGTGGTTGTCATGAACGCGGGTAGAATCGAGCAGATCGGATCACCCGACGACGTTTTTCATCACCCGCGTACCGAGTTCGTCATGAGCTTTCTGGGACAGGTCAACTGTTTCCACGGCCGGCTCGAAAATGGCAAAGCCGTCTTCGGCCCAATAATGCTTGAACACGGAGCGAACGACGACCTGCCCGAAAACCCCGACTGTAAGCTCGGCAGCCAACCGGCTAGAATGCTCGTCCGGCCGCATGATCTCCACATCCAGTCCAAGCCGAACGGTGAATCCGCCATGCCGGCCAAAGTGCGACGCATACACCTAGCAGGATCCCAGGCAAGAATGGAACTCGAAAGCATCAACCATGAATGCATCATCGCTGAAATGCCATATGCCCAGTACAGACAATCGCCTTTCAGTGTCGGAGCACGGGTATATATAACAATCCGAAATCCAAGAATCTATACCAGGGACGAAAATCTGACGCCACCCGTAACGGTTCGTCATGAAACATGAACGCCCGTCGCATCAAATGATTAACCACCGCAATAAATACGCTGATAACCCGTCGAGCATCATTTAATTGCATATCATTCTGAAATCATCGCGTCCGGATAACTCGATCCTTCCAAAGACGCCGCTCCTATCTGCCGATCTGGTTGACAGTAAGGGATCTTCTGAGAGGGAAGATCGAAAGATGCATAATTATCAGACTATTCGAAGCTTGAACCCTGTCTTCATTCTCGCACCGACAACGAGAAACGGCATCACTCTCATTCAGCGCCTGCTCAACTCGTCAAGAAAAATAATTATCTACGGCGAAAACAATCTGCTGATCGAAACGCTACCGCGTGAAATCTATCTGAACGTCAATATCCATCGTAACGAGGGGCAGAAACTCGAACAGTCCAGACAGGAATTCCTTCAAAATAATCCTGATATCTGGACAAGCAATCTCATGCCCGATACCGAACCAATCATGAATTACTCGATCGACTGGTTCTATCAACTCGTCGAACATTACGAAGACTGCTCGAGAAATTACGGCTACTGCCGCTGGGGTGTCAAAAGCCCGATGGTCTCCCCATTGACACTCGACCGACTGGCAGAATTGCTTCCCAATGCCAGGTTCCTCTTCATCTACCGGAACCTGTACAACGCGGCGAAATCGGCCAAGGCACGCAAATTCATCAAGAACGATGACGACCTTGCCAGAATGGCACGTAACTGGGTATGCCATGTCGAATACGTCCTGTCACTCAATCACAGCCGACTGCTCAATATCCAGTACGAGGACCTAATCACCAATCGCGATACCTGGCTCGGGCGGATAGAAGAATTCACCGCTGTTACCGGCATCGACCGGTCAGTGATGCAACGGAAAATCAATACGTTCCGAGGCAGTGAATCCAATGGCTACTCATCGACTGGTTATATCAAATCGACAAAACTCACGGACAACGAGATGAGTATCCTGAAGAACTACGCCGGTCCTCTGCTGAAAACACTGGGATACACTACCCGTTCAAAAGCGGCCTGACCCCCCCCCCCCCACCCCCCCCCCCCCCCCCCCCCCCCCCCCCCCCCCCCCCCCC
>CAYRND010000129.1:0-11017 GCA_964425365.1 uncultured Phycisphaeraceae bacterium | reverse complement strand
CACTCCCTCATTCCCAAGCTTCAAACCACTTCACGTACGTTATTACTGCATTGAAAACGCACCCACCCGATATACATACTCCACCAACCCGGCAACACCCGTACTATCCGTATACGACGTCACATCCACACCCAGAACCGCAATATCAGTAAATGCGACATCACCTGCACGCCGCTGTACGATAAATCCGCTCTCATCATCAGCGTTATCCTGCCAACTGAGTTGCACCTCGCTGCCACTGACAGCCGTGGCCACCAGGTTCGACGGCGACGCCGGTGTATCGCCGCCGAGCGGTAGCGTCACCTCGACGGTCTCGCCACCGGCAGGCAGCGTCGCCGATACCACCTCACTCACACCACCCGCACTTATCGTCAATTCGTAATCACCGTGAAAGCCCGTGACACCACACAAGCCCGAAGTGTCAGTCACCAGGTCTTCATCCGTCCACCACGCAGTGAAAATCAGATCGTACCACACCTCGCCCGACGGCTTCAGCGACCAGTCCTGACGATACAGCGGAGCATTGCCCTTCCAGTGCTTGCCGTCCCAGAAACCCCACATCAGAAACGAATCGACCGAACCGTGACTGAATACCACCGTCAGGAAATCTCGCAGGTAATCCGCCTGTAACAGCTCGTCGTCAATTGCATGATCATACTCCGTCACCTGAAGAACCAGCCCCGTCGGCGAGAAACGTTCCAATATCGCATACACCGTTTCAGGACCCGTGACCGAGCCGCCGAAATGGCCCTGGAAACCCATGCCGTCAAGCGGCACACCCGCCGACTGATACGTCTGGATCATATCCAGGTAATAGTCCTGCTTCGCCTGCGTCGCGCCGCCGTTCGTCAGCAGGGAATAGTCATTGAAAAACAACCGCGAACCCGGATCAACCTGGCGTGCCAGATGAAACCAGTCCTGCATAACCGAATAATCATCCAGACGGTCCATCACATCATGGTTCGTATACGGCTCGTTCACCACGTCCCAATCTACACACCTGCCGTTCACACCGTAATCGCCAAGCTCGTCCTGGATGTGATTCAATATCCGGTTACGCAGATCGTCGCCGTATAAATCCTGCACGTCCGACGGCATGTACCGCCAGCTCGGCCAGACCAGATTATGGCCGCGAACCAGGGGAATGCCGTTATCAATACACCACTGGATACCATCGCGCGCTCGCTGGGGCTGCGATTCCCAGCCCGGCCACTTCAAGTCATTCTCGAGCACCACCACGTTGAACGTGTCACGTATCACCTGCTGGTATTGCAATCCGTCCGGCGTCGTGTTCGACAGCCAATTCGCGTCCACCGCCGAACCGAATCGAAACGCATGTCGCTGCATGCGGACCTCGACCGATGCACCTGCTACATCATTTCCGCTCAAATCAGTCACATGAACCTGCAGGTCCGACTTGCGGACCTGGTCGATCCGCTGACGTGTCGCTTCACGCCACGGGGCATCCGGATCGTGGCCGGGATACGCAATTCCATACACCGGCGTCAGATCGTCCGCATCGAGGTCCGTGCCGAAATCCAACAGCTCAACCCCGCAGATCGCTAGCTCCTGAACCTGGTAACCCAGCCGGAAATGGAAGTTCGCACCCCCCGACGCATAACTCTCCACCATCTTGAACGGTAGAATCACATGCTTCCAACCCGTCACGTCACTCAAAATTGTACGGTCAAGCGACTTTGTCCATGGATCACCCGCACGCTCCAGCACCGGCCCGACAACCGCCTGGTCAGCATCGCCGGCAAGGTACTTCAAATGAAATACCGCCGCCATCGAATCACCCGCATCCAATACGCTCTGAACCGGCGCCGTCGCCTGCAGACCCCATGGATTCACCGGCACAGTCGTGCACGACAACTGCAACGCCTCGTCATAACCCGGATGGTCCGTAACTGTCACAATCGTTCCGCGATTGAACTGCGACAACACATCACTGCCCATCACGCCGCGCGGCCCGTAATTCAACAGACTTATTCCTCCCACCTCGATCGACTGCGCCAGCGATCCCAGATCGAAACTGAACCGGCCCGCACCCGGCGGCGCATCCTCCAGGCAGATGAATGGAAACGACTGGCGACGCCACTCGCCACGCGGATGCCACTGAATGCCCAGTGACCGGCGCTGCGGTGACACTTCATTCTCCCACATCGTCACCATATCACCCCATGCCGTCACATCATCCACCCGGTGGTGATAAAACGTCAACACCAACACATCACCTGCTGATACCCCCGATGTGTTCGCTATCCATAACCGCACATCCGATGAGGTCAGTCCCGAGACCAGTACATCGACATGCAGCGCCTCGCCGAACGGCATGCCGGCCACCGGCACACGGCTGAGCTCGGCGTTCAATCCGCCGGCCAGCGAAAAACCGCCCAGGACATCACCCGGCAGAACCGAAGTCTCTCCCGGACAGACCGACCACGTACTCATCACAACAACCACTGATACACACATTACAGCATACCGGTACATAACCATTGATAACCTGTTCCTCTTTGTTCTCATTGACATGTCTCACTCCCAATTCCAGATATACCATTCTCACATAACCGAACACACTGATATGAACATTGATGCCATTATACCCGACCGATCCACCCGGTACAGCTATTGATCGCGACAGGCAGCACAGGATAGTTATAGGGTCCTCTTACAGCCGTTCGCCGGACAGCCGAAACGTAAACTGCTTAATCGCAATTGTTTGCGGCGCCCCGCCGTTCTCGGACCACCCGCACAGGGTTAAAGACCCGTCAGGTCTGTACCGATGATGTCGATATTGACGTCTGTAACGACGATGACGCCATCCATGCGCCGATAATCCTACCCGACGGAGTGACTATGATGACAAGTGACAGCAGGCGGCTGATGATCATCGAACCACCGTTCTACCGCCTCTATAAAAGCAACTATTCGCTCGATAAATACCCTCTGGCACTCGCCTACCTCTGCCGGGCCGCACGGCGAGATACCGACTGGCAGGTCCGGACTTATAACGCCGACTTCTCGCCCGATAGCGAACCGATGAAAGTCACTCACCTCGCCGGGGCAGGATTCCAACAGTACATCCATAAACTCAACCACCTCGACGACCCGATCTGGCATGAAGTCAGACAGGCCATCGCCGAATACCGGCCGGACGTTGTCGGTATCACCTCGAAAACACAGAACTTCAAGTCCGCCGCAAACGTCGCACGTATCGTCAAGTCATTGAACCCCGATACCACCGTCATACTCGGCGGGCCGCATGCCTCCATGGCGCCCGGCGAAGCGCTCGAGCAGTGCGCCAATATCGATATCGCCGTACGCGGCGAAGGCGAAGTGACTCTCATCGAAATCCTCAAGAACATCGAACAGCATCAACCCGTACACGGCATACCGGGTACCGTTACAAGGAACACCGGCGTACCCGCCGACGATGCGAGGCATGCGCTCCCGGTACTCGGTCGGAACGAACCCGATGCCGGACAGTTCATCGACGGCGGAACCAGACCCTATATCGATAACCTCGATATGCTCACATTTCCCCACGAATACGCCGCCGAATGCCTTAAAGACTTCCACCGCTACCCCAAATCCGCGTTCCAGTACATCTTCGCCACACGGGCATGCCCCTACAACTGCTACTTCTGTGGCTCGAGGATCATCTGGGGACGAAAGACGCGATGGCGAAGTGCCCAGAATGTAGCGCAGGAATTCCTCGCACTCAGAAAATTCGGCCTGAACCACGTACACTTCGACGACGATACCTTCGGCGTGAAAAAATCCTATATCCTCGAACTGTGCGATTACCTCAAACGTTACGCGCCGGGTATGACCTGGAGCTCGGAAATGCACGTTAAAATCGTCACACCCGAAATCATCAGCGCCATGGCCGACGCCGGTTGCACCGGGATCCAACTCGGCGTCGAGTCCGGCTCGAACTGGATGCTCAAGGAAATCCGAAAGAATATACGCATCGAAGAGGCTTACCAGGCAGCCGAACTCATACGGAAACATGGTATCTTCCTGTCGACCTTCTTCATCATCGGCTTCCCACGCGAAACCGAGCAGACACTCGCCGATACCGTCGACGCTATGAAGAAAATCAAGGCTGACCGGCTCATCTACAGCATCTTCACGCCCTACCCCGGCACGGAAACATTCAACGACTGCCGATCACTCGGCCTGGTCGACGAGCACTTCGACTCCGCTATGTTCAACCACCAGAGTCCCGAAAACTGTTTTACCGCCTATATCCCAAAGGCACGATTCCGACAGCTCGCCGGCCGGATCGAACCCATGATCGACCGCCGCAACCGCCGTAATCGCGTCAGCCGGTTCATCCGAATCGGCGCGCCCCAACGGATCAAACGGGCAGCACGGAAAATCACCGGGTTCGACAAAATCACCATCGCCATCGACCCGCCACGCGTCATGACACAGGAAACCGACGATACCACCAACCGGCGAAATGCAGCATGATCGAACACAATAGTTACTATCGCTGCACCGTGTGATTATTCGTATTAAATGGATATATTATGTACGGATAATATCCGTGCCGGGAAAACTTCAGGATCGCATTCCACCTGATAACTAAGGTCGGTATCAATACTCACAACCGAAAACCGCTTCCCGACCCCGTTACAAAATCCCTCGCCACCGTACATTGCTTCATTGATCACCGCTTCGCCACCAACCCAATCACACGCATCACCTCCGCTATCGACCACGCCTGGGCAATACAGCCCACCGGCCGATGCTCGTTATCTTGATACGCATCGCCTTCGTATATTTCATTGATCTGGCCCAGGCCGTCACCCGTCATGAAGTCCAGTAGCGGTCGGATCACGCCGTACGCTTCGCAGCGAGCCGACTGTGAAAAACCGTTCAGTCTCAGCAGCGACTCGGCATAAGGCCCGATCAGCCACGCCCACACCGTACCCTGGTGATACGCTCGGTCGCGATGGAACTGATCGCCGCCGTACCGGCCGTGGTAAGCAGGATCGTCCGCCGGTAACGTCCGCAATCCGTACGGCGTCAGGAGTCGCCCGCCGACCACCTCAACCACACGGCGGCGACGCTCGACGGGCAGCGGCGATCGCGACAGGCTGCACGCGAATATCTGGTTCGGTCGGATCGAACGGTCTTCATATCGCTCGCCGCTACTGTCCACATAGACATGATCGATCAGATACCCCAGATCATCCGACCAGAAAACCGACTCGAACGACCGCCTCACATGGTCTGCCAGCTCACCGTATTCTCCGCTGCGATCATCCGCGAGCTTCTCGGACAGCCCCGCCAGTGCGCTGTACCACAACGCATTGATCTCGACGGCTTTGCCGTAACGCGGTGTGAAGACCGTCCAGCTCGACGTTCCCGGCTCGCCGCAGGCAGCGTCCATCCACGTGAGCTGAGTTTCCGGCCCGCCGCCCGTAATCAGACCGTCGTCCTCCATCATAATCCCGAACCGCGTGCCCCGGCGATACGACTCGACTATCGCCATGCACGCTTCCGACAGCCAACTTTCCCACGATCCCGTATCACCGCAGGCTTCCACATACGCCATGGCCGCGTGAATGAACCATAAACTCGCATCGATCGTGTTGTAATGCGCCGCGCCGCTTTCATCAAAACGGTTCGGCACCAGCCCATCCTCGATCGACTCGGCGAATACGCGAAGCACATCTCGCGATTCGTCAAAACGGCCCGTACCCAGCAGCAACCCCGGCAACGCAATGAACGTGTCCCTGCCCCAGTCGGAAAACCACGGATAACCCGCTATCACAGTCGATAACGCCCTGCCCTTCAACTCGACATCAACAATAAATTCGTCCGAGGCACTCACCAGTACCGTGACCAGCTCATCGTTAACCAATGCCGCCATATCGCCGCTATCGCCGCATTCGAGCTTGCCGCCGGCAAGCGAATCGCTGAAATAACGTACCTTCGGCGATAGATGCAACTCACGCTGCCGGTTGTCATATACAGGATCGGCATACTCTCCACCCAGCGAAACCGTCATCACCGCTCCCAATACGTCACCGCCCGAAAGGTCCATCACAAACGAACCCGGCGTGAACTGATCTTCGAGATCATCCAGCCCGCGATATCGCTCGACCGGGTAATGATGACTGTACCACCAGTCGTCGTGGCGCTCGAACCGCACGGAACACGACGGCGGCTTCGACTCGCCCGGTCCGCAGTACAGCGACGTCGTGTAGCCGCCGCGTGATACCTGGACGCGAGAGATATCATCCGAGCCGCACGACGGAACAATCACGTCAAAGTCATCCGCCACACAGTGCAGCAGGCTGTGAAACCCCCGTAACGTGACCAGCGGCTGAAGGCGAAGCGTAACAGACCGGCACAGCGAATCCAGGCCGCTGATCCGGTAATGCAGCGTCGCCGCCTGACGCTTCCAGTGCAACTGTAGCCGTCGCTCGAACGTCAGGCTGCCCCAACTGTATACCCACCTCGCACCGAGACCTTTCTCGAATTCCTTCAAGTAGCAATATCCCTGCGGCGCAAACCGGCGCTGGCCGTACTCGTTCTGAAACAGACACGTACCCAGCTCAAGCGACTGCGAAACCTCACCACCGGTCTCCGGCGAACACGCATGAAGCGTCAGCGTCTCGAGGACCTGGTTCAAGACCACCACGCGATCCCCCGGCGGGTCCGCCGCCGCCACCAGTAAACCGTGATAACGTCGCGTATTGCATCCCGCCACACTTCCCATCGCATAACCACCCGTCCCGTTCGTCAACAACCACTCCAGACCGAGTAACCGGTCAATATCATAAATCTCCTCAGCCGCCACTACATGCTTTACCATCCAATGCTCACTTTCCGACATTACCCGTTCCGTCAACCGGATTAATCTGACAGGCCGTCAACCTGATAAACAGCCGCAAAGCAGCGGTTACCTCAGTTTTATCGTCGCCAGCGCAAGTGCCACAAACACCGCAGTCAGCAACCAGAACCGCACCACCACCTGCTGCTCTGTCCAGCCGGATAAATGAAAATGATGATGCAGCGGCGAACATTTGAATACACGTTTGCCGCCCGAAAGTTTGAAATAAACCACCTGGATTATCACACTCGCCGCCTCAACCACAAATATACCGCCGATTACCACCAGCAGAAACTCCTGGCGGATCACCACGGCTATATAACCGATCAACCCGCCAAGCGGCAGCGATCCGCTGTCGCCCATGAATACCTGAGCAGGTGGACAGTTGAACCATAAAAAACCCAGGCAGGAACCCACCATTGCGCCGGCAATTACGGATAACTCCTGGCTCAGCGGAATATACGGCACAAGCAGATACTTCGCCAGAACAAAATGACCCTGCGTATAACCTGCAATGATCGCCAGTACCATGAACGCGAACGCAACGATCACCATCACGCCGCTGGCCAATCCATCCATACCGTCGGTCAGATTGACCGCGTTCGACGCGCCCGTGATGACCAGGACCGTCAACAGCACAAACGGCCAGACGCCAAGCACAATCAGCTGCGGCGAAGGGATAAACGTGCCACCTTCCTTCACCCACGTTTTGAAAAACGGGAGTGTCAGCGAATGCGCCATGTCAACCACCTCGGGCATCGGCGCGGAAAACTTCTTCACACCGTAGTCATAAATGAATATCCCGAGTACTACCGCCAGACCGATCTGCAATACCAGCTTCTCCCACGTATACAAACCCTCACGCGAGCCCGGCCGGCGACGGCCGGATGTCAACTTCAACCAGTCGTCCGCCAGACCGATGCCATACAGACCCACCAGGCAGATCAATCCCATCTGCACGTAAAAACTCGATAAATTCGTCAGCAGCAGTGACGTTATCAGAATCGAACTCGATATCAGTATTCCGCCCATCGTCGGTGTGTTCGCCTTCTGACGCATCAACTGGTTAAGGTCCTTGTGATAAAATTCCGGCTGATCGCCGATCTTCTGCTTCACCAGCCAGCGGATCGTTCGTTTGCCCGAAACCAACACGATCAGAAAACTCAATACTATCGCCATAACCGCCCGGAACTCGACCCACTCGAATACGCCAAGCGGACCCAGCCACCGACTCGTGTTGATGAAGCCGCGAAATTGCTCGAATAAGAAATAGATCATCGACCTGTTTACAGCTCCCTGACGAACATATCCGCTACTATATTAGTACAGATACTCAGCCCCGCATAGCCGGACCCGAAAACCGACGCGAAATAGCAGGTATCAGACGTTCCAGTCCCATCGCTCGTGACGCCTTCAATAACACCACGTCACCCGCATTGATCAACCCGGATACGCCGGCCGGTACCGCATCCGACCACGACGAAAAAACCTCCACATCGATCCCCGATGCCTTCAGTGCATCCGACATCTGCTGAGACCGCGGCCCGATCAGCACCACAAGTTCCGGACGACTCGCACCGCACGCCAGCCACTCGCCGACCATGCGATGCAATCGGTCAGCATCATCACCCAGTTCATACATATCACCCAGCACAGCAACACACCGGCGGGTACCGCGAGATTGCGATAGCAGCACCGATATCGCCGCCTGCATCGAGTCCGGGTTCGCATTATAGGTGTCATTCAGAACCGTCACCCCGCCGCCGCATTCAATACGCTCCAACCGGCCCGGTGCAGGAGCAAGACTCGACAGGACTTCACCTGTCACTTGCTCACCCAGGCCGTACCACCGACCCACTACTGACGCAGCAGTCGCATTGCTCACATTGTGCTCGCCCGGCAGTGATAAATACTTCGCAATTGCCGCCTCAGGCTCGAACATCACCAACTCGATGTCACTACCGACCTCCGGCGATATCCCGATAGACCGGCAGTCACGAGACGGTACCACCGCCAGGCCGCCTTCCTCGATGTGAGAAAGAAGCGATAACTTCTCTCTCGCAATCGCTCGGATATCACCGAAATGCCCGATATGGGCACGCCCGATACTCGTTACCACTCCCACCTCGGGACGAACAATTGACCCCAGCGCCGAGATTTCGCCCGGATGATTACTGCCCAGCTCCACCACTACAAAATCATGACATTTGCGAACACTCAGCAGCGTGAGCGGCACACCCAGATGATTGTTGTAACTTGCAGGTGACTCGACGCCGCCATACCGGCGTGACAGTAACCGGTATATCATCTGGCGTGTTGTCGTCTTACCGTTCGAGCCTGTTACCGCTATCACCCGGCAGCCCCAGCCACGCATTGCATCGCGATACGACCGAGCCAACATCTGCAACGCCGCCACCGTATCAGGTACACGTAACAACGGCATACCGCACGAGTCGACCTCACGCGAGACAATCCCCATCACCGCACCATGCGTACTCGCCTCACTTGTGTAATCGTGCCCGTCAAACCGCTCGCCTGGTATGGCAACGAAACATGAACCTCCTGCCACCCGGCGACTGTCAATTCCAACTCCCGATACCTGCACCTCCAGATCACCCGGCTCAACCAGCCACACGCCACCCAACACCTCGCCAATATGTCCCATCCGCCAGAAGCTCAATGAAAAACTCCCACAATATTGATTATTGTCTTGAACCTTAAGCTGAAAACTGCCCCAACCTTACATACTTGATCGATCTGCAACCTTTATAAACGGGCGGCCAGAGCTTTTCTTGCAAGCTCCCGATCATCCATCCGTACCTTTTCTCGCCCGATTATCTGGTAATCTTCATGACCCTTACCCGCCAGCAGAACAATATCAGCTTCATCCGCTTTAAGAACACACCGGCGAACCGCCTGTTTACGATCGACTATCACCTCTACCTTGCCGGCAGGGTCATCCGGCACACCCGCCAGTATATCTGCAATAATTGCAGATGGATCTTCCGTTCGCGGATTGTCCGATGTGATATACACCCGGTCCGCCAGCTGGCAGGCAATCCGTCCCATTTTCGGCCGCTTGGTCCTGTCACGGTCGCCGCCACAGCCGAACAAAACCACCAGGCGTCCGCCCGTCACCAGCCGCCGAAGCGATTGCAATACATTCGCCAGTGCATCATGTGTATGTGCATAATCCACCACGACCACCGGATATCCTGAAGTCCCGCCACCCGGCGGGTCAACACGTTCCAGCCGGCCGGGCACCGGCGGACAGTTTTCGATCGCTTCTCGAAATACACTGCCGGGTTGACCTGTCAGCGAGACCGACGCTGCTAAGGCCTGAATCACATTGCACACATTATGCATACCCAACAGGGGCACACTCGCCTGGAACGAACCCCACGGGCCCTCGAAACGCACTTCACTGCCACCCCGGCCCATAACCATTACCTCGCCGTGACATACATGAACCGATCTGCCCGACATTGAAACTCGCACCGGTTCAACGTCGAATCCCTCGCCGCCCGTTTTTGTGCCCATAATCCGATCCGCTCGACTTTTTAACATCCGCTCACTGTAAACATCCTGTAAATTCACCACCGACCAGCCTGGCGAATCCAGGCCGTCAAACAACACCGCCTTCGACGCCGCATAGCGATCCATCGTCTCATGATAATCGAGGTGATCGCCAGTAAGATTCGTAAATACTGCCACATCAAAAGATAGCGCACCCACTCGGCCCTGGTCCAGCGCATGACTCGACAGCTCGATCACCGCTGCCTGACAGCCGTTGGCTACCATTCTCGCAAGCGATCGTGATAACTCAGCCGCACCAGGTGTCGTCATCAACGCCGGCTGACGCGCGCCCTCGCCGCCTTCATCGATATATACTGTACCGATCAGGCCCGATTTGATCCCAACCGACTGTAGAAGATGTTGAATCAACGTCGATGTCGTTGTCTTACCGTTTGTACCCGTCACACCTACCAGCTTCAACTCTCTGGCCGGATACCCCCAGAACCGCTCCGCTAAACTGCCTGCCATTCTCTGATCCACTCGCTGGCCGCATATTACCGTTACATCATCAGGGATCTTTGACAAATCCACCCCCCCCCCCCCCCCCCCCCCCCCCCCCCCCCCCCCCCCCCCCCCCCCCCC
>CAYRND010000128.1:0-11113 GCA_964425365.1 uncultured Phycisphaeraceae bacterium | reverse complement strand
CTTGTCAAATAAGGACTTACGGTGGATTCTCAGACCAACGCGGAAGTCAGGAAAAAGCTTCTGAATGACACACCAATGGAAATGACATATCCTGTCAATTGATACAGCGAATTGACAAACCATGACAAATATCGTATATTATTGATTGTCTGATATTGTCATTCTCAGCGGCATGGCGTCTGTTTCGGGGACGGCATGCCGATAGAGGCGGAGAAAATGCCTGACAAAGACCAGATAACTCTGCCGGCAACTGAACGCGTCCTCCGCTCACTGAAGGACCGTATCAACACCGGCCAGATCGTGCCCGGCGAACGGTTGCCATCCGTCAGGTCCCTCGCAGAACAACTCGATGTCTCCCGGCATATCGCCTGGGTCGCCGTTAAACAGCTCGAAAAATACGGCCGCGTCACACGAAGCGGCAGAAGCTTCGTCGTCGCAGAACATGACCGCCCGCATCGACAGTCAACCATCACCAAAACCGTCGTCGTGCTCGCGTTCGAACTCGATACACTTCTCGAAACGCTCAGCCCCGGCAATATTTGGGCCATCAACTTCGGTATCTACCGATCACTCGCACAAGCTAAATACAACTGCCTGCGAATCGATCCCAAGTTCATGTCCGCAGATGACTTCATCCGACTCATAGACGAACGGCCACAGGGCGTTATCGCGTTCCGTGACGTACTCCAGCATCCGACCAGCCTCAACGTCCTGAGCGAACTCGTCGCAGCGAAAGTACCCACCGTCGTCTACGGCTACGACCCCGAACTGGTCATGTACGATTACGTCAAGTCAGACCAGGAACAGGGCGCCTACGAACTGACCCGAATGCTCATCGAAAAAGGTTGCCGCAATATCCTCAGGTACTGGTCGTTCCGCCGACTTGATAACCCATCACCACACTGGCTGCTCGAACGCGACGCCGGCTACGAACGCGCTATGCACGAAGCCGGTCTGTCTCCCCTGCCCCCATGGCGGTGCCTCGACCTGCCCTTCCCCGCTGACTCCGACGACCAGTTCAAAATGAAATCAGATTATTCCGCAGGACAGCTCGCTCAGGCCATGGCACGGTTCGGCCGAATCGACGCCGTTATGACGCTCTCTGACAGCTTCACATTCGTCATCGCAAACGCCGTCAAACTGCTCCACAGGCAGCCGAATAAGGATATCTACATCGTCGGCTACGATAACTACTGGCAGAACACCACCGAAATGCAGTTCGTCGAATACCCGCCGATGATCGCGACCGTCGATAAACTCAACCAGCAGATCGGCGTCGAAATGGCCGACCTGCTCATCAAACGCATGAACGACCCGGCCGGAAACGGACCCTTCCACCGAAATATCAGACCCAAACTCGTTCCGATCGATACCTCGACACCCATCAATATGTACCCGAAATAACCATACACGGATTGTCATAATGAGATGACGCGTTAAGAAGAAGGAAAAGGAGAATGAGAGTAACGTATGGAGGAGAAGGCAGAGCTTATCGTTAAGCAGGATCACACGTCATGGCCCCGGCCTGAATAACCGGGACCATGACCGCGATCTGTCAACAATTATACATTTCATAAGCATGCTGCCGCCGTACTACCTTAAACAGCACAATCACCGTTCTGGATGTATATCCGTATTAACACTTGCGATGGAGGATACTCATGTTGGGAAGAAGAAGTTCAACTGTCAGACAAATCACTTTCATAGCCGGTTTCGGCATGCTGCTGGCAGCGACAAGCCCGCACCTGCTAGCACAGGATGTACCGCTCTACAAGGTCTTCGAACGATCGGTCATCAACAACAACGGCTACGGCAACAAGTTCTACGACGTCACGCTGAACGTCACCTACAACCACCCGGGAACAGGAAAATCCGTCAACTTCTGGGGGTTCTTCGACGGCGACGGTAGCGGCGGCGGCGATAAAACCAACGGAAACGTCTGGAAGATGCGGTTCATGCCCGATGAACTCGGAACATGGAACTATACATGGTCGTGGACCGATTCGACGACCGGCGGCAGCGGCAGCTTCAACTGCGTCAGCACGAACGCCGGTAAAGACGTGCTCCAACCCTATATCAATAACCCGCGATGGCTCGCCTACGGCGGCACCGAGCCGGTCTATCTCAAAAACGCACTCGTCTGCGCTTCCATGAACCACGAAATCAACTGGACCGTCGATCATATCTACCAGCCGCTGGTCAACCGCGGCTACAACAGTATGCTCTTCTATATCCTCCTGCCCACCGGCCACCCCGATGACCGCGATGGGACCACCGGCGACTACTGGCTCGATGTCGCGCATTACCCTTGGTTCCTGCTTCGCGATAACGATCCGATCAATAAAATGCAGCTCGCACGCTGGGAAATCGTCGATCAACACTGCCTGTGGCTCAACGACCACGGCGTAACCATGTTCATGCACGGCGACGGGTTCACAGGTAAGGACGATTACCGCATGTGCGACTTCAATAACATGAACAACGACCAGCGACATTTCTTTATCAAATACACCATGGCCAGGCTCGCACCACTCGCCAGAATGACCTGGAACTATTCATGGGAATGCGACTGGACCTGGAGCAGCGGCATGGGTGACGGCTGGGGTATCGAAAAAACCTGCATGGAAATGGTCGAACAGTACGATCCCTGGGATCACCTTCGCACCGCGCACAACGGTGCACCGGATCCCGACGATTTCGAGCCTGATACCTACACCTTCGCCGCTATCGAAAGCCGCGAAGGACACGGCTGCCCCGGCGACGCCACCACACAACGACATTCATCCTGCGGCGAGCATAATATCGTCCTCGATACCTGGAGCTACTCGAACAAACCCGTCTTCCAGCAGGAAGGACACGGCTTCTGGAAAGCATGGGGCGGCAACGAGACGCAAACACGACGCTGTGCCTGGGCGAATTTCACCGCCGCCGGGTCATTCGCGTGGGGCAACGTGCAGAACAAAAACTACACATCCGCCATCTTCGCATCACTGGGTGATGAGTATGTTGATGTGTTGACCAATGTAATTGATAACAATCTCGAATTCTGGAATATGGTCCCGCGTGACGATCTGATCAGCAACCGGCCGTATGATACCTTCTGCCTTGCCGAAGTCGGTGCCCAATACTGCATCTATGATGAAAACGGCGGCTCATTCCAGTTGAACCTGGCAAGCGGCAGCTATGAAGGCAAATGGATTGACACGCGAAACGGTGCGGAAACTTCGATCGGTACGGTGAACAGCGGTGGCGGCAATATGAATTTTAATTCGCCCAACACCAGCACCGACTGGGTGCTTCTCCTGCTGGCGCCGGACGATCCGTGCATCCCCACCAACCTGGAAGCCGATGGTGTAAGTACCAGCCAGATTAACCTGAGCTGGACAAGTGACCCGGGTTGCAGTGAAGCGGGCTACCGTGTTGAACGAAACGACGGCGGCGGGTTCAATGAAATTGCACAACTCCCCGCCGACACGACTACATACAATAACACCGGACTGGCACAAGACACCAGCTACACCTACCGTGTTCGCGCGGACCTGGGTGGCGGTAACTACTCGCCATACTCGAATGAAGCAACCGGTACGACACTGCCGACACCACCGGATGCTCCGAGCAACCTGGTCGCCACCGCTCGTGCCGCGGAACTGACGATCGATCTGAGCTGGAATGACAACTCGGATAACGAAAGCGGATTCAAAATTGAACGTAAGAGCGAATCCGAATCACAGTTCACAGAAATCACCACGGTAGCTGCAGGAACAGCAAATCATGCTGATACGGGTCTGCTGTCCAGTACCACCTATACCTATCGCGTTCGAGCAACCAATGCTGCAGGTGACTCTGCCTACTCGAACGAAGACAGTGCTCAGACAACATGCATTCAGGATCCGGTTCTGATCGATGACGCCGATGCGGCAATCAGCTACACCGGCTCGTGGAATGCTCAAAGCGGCTGGGCCGGCCGGTACATGGAAACGTTGCATGAAAGCGACAGCGGCGGCGCGACGGCATCGCTGAGCTTTGAAGGCGGAAGCATCAAGCTTTATGCCGATACTCGCGGCTGGGGTGGCACGGCATCGGTTGAAATCGACAGTATGCCTGTCGGATCGGCTAACTTCAACGGCCCGGATGCCGACTCTGTTCTGGTCGCCACTTTTGACGGCCTGGGCAGCGGCGCGCACAACATGGTAATGACCGTTGATGGTAACGGCTGGTGCTACATTGATTACTTTGAATACACGCCGGTGTGCGGCTCGACGGAGAATCCGCCAGCAGACCCGAGTAATCTGTCTGCTGTCGCCGCAAGTGCCGACCAGATCGACTTGAGCTGGCTTGATAATTCAGGTGCGAACCTGGACGAGGAGTTGAACTTCCGCGTCGAGCGAAAGGCCGCAGGGGAGGTAGATTTTACTGAAATCGCCACAGTTGCGGGTGTAACGGGCAGCGGCAATATGATCCAGTATGCCGACGGAGGATTGGATTACAGTACTGAGTATTGCTATCGCGTCCGTGCTTACAACCAGGTGGACAGTGTGGACACTTACTCGAACTATACAGCCGAGGCGTGTGATACCACTGACGGTCCACCGGCACCATCGGCTCCCACCGGCCTGGCGGCGAGCCTGGATAGCGGCCGTATTGTGCTGACATGGAATGCCAACACGGAAACTGATCCGCCGGTACTGTACTACAAGGTTCATCGTTCCACGACTGATGGCGGTCCTTACACTATTGTCGCCGTTGCGTTCGGCGGCACGAATATCATCGATTCGCAGGTTTATCCCGAAACGGCGTATTACTACCGCGTATCTGCCGTCGACACGATGGCAAGTGAGTCAGCGCTCTCAAGCGAAGTGACGCCGGAGCTTCCCAGCCCGCCGATGGAAGCGCCGGTGCTCAGTGGAACAGCCGGTGAAACGCATATCGACCTGTCATGGACTGATACGAATGATAACGAAGACGGCTTCAGAATCGAGCGCAAGATCGAAGGCGAACCGGCTTTTGTTGAGATCACAATTGTCGGTCCAGTGGACTGGTACGCTGATACCAACCTGCTTGAAGATACAACGTATGTCTATCGCATGCGTGCGTACAATGCACACGGAAATGGTCCGTACAGTGACGAAGTTACGATATCGACGACAAGCTGTACGCCAACGGACGAGACAATAGACGACGCTGATCCCCTGATTGTTTACAGCGGCTCCTGGAACGCGCAGAGCGGCTGGGCAGGCCGGTACCTGGAGACTATTCACGAAACCGAAACGGCCGGTGCCTACGCCGAACTGGGCTTCACGGGTGATTCGATCGAGCTGATTGCCGATACCCAGCCCTGGGGCGGCAATGCCGACATTCTGATCGACGGCGTTGTTGACACAACGATCAGTTTCAACGGCAGCTCGGCGATCCAACAGGTCGTTTACAGCAAGACGGATCTGGGTAACGGCGATCACACAATTCGCATCGTGTGCCAGGGCGGCGGATGGACGTACGTGGATGCAATCCACTACTTCGGTTGCCCCGCCCCGCCTTCGCCGCCGGCCGCACCGACAGGTTTGTCCGCATCAGCGAACAGTTGCAGCCAGATCAGTCTGAGCTGGACGGACAATGCGACAAATGAATCAGGCTTCAAGGTCGAACGCAAAATCGGTATGGACCCGTTCATTGAAGTCGGGACCACCGGTGTAGACCAGGCGTCTTACCTTGACAGTGGACTGTTGGAGAGTACCGAGTACACGTATCGGGTTCGCGCGTACAATGCCGGTTTTGATTCAGCGTATACCAATGAATCATCAGCAACGACGAACGAATGCGGTACGCTGCCGCAGTTCCAGGTTATCAGTTGGAACGGTGCAAGTGGAACGATCACCCCGGCGGATAACGGCTATGACCTGACGTTTGCCGGCGAAGAGATCGGCGCCCATGAAAGCAATGACTCCTGCTACTTTGCCTACCAGGCAATCACGGGCGACTTCGATGTATCCATCCAGGTGATTCACCAGACGTTCCTGACCATCCATGAAGGCGACTGGGCAAAGAGCGGTATCATGGCCAGGTGGGAACTGACTGATACGTCGAAATTCGTCTCGACTTATGGTCGAGGCAAGGACAACGGTGATGTTCCGCCGCTCGGATTCGTTGAATGGCGATGGGTTGACGGCGGCACGGTTCCTGCAGGTCAGGCCGAAGCCCATTCGATTGCAACCGATCCGGCTGCCGAGATTCCGAATCACTGGCGGAGGCTCAGACGTGTCGGTGATGAGTTTTTCGGTTACGTCAGTGACGATGGTGTGAACTGGCAGATAATCAAGCATGTCTATACTGAATTCCAGGGTCAGACGATCCCCGACACGTTGTATGTGGGGCTGACGGGTGTCAGTAAGAGCTTGACGGAGTCCATCGAGTTCAATGTAAGAAACCTGAGTGGTTTCAATAATTGAGTTAATGGCATGTGAGTAGTGATAAAGTTGATCGGCTCCTCGGTCGACAAGGCCGGGGAGCCCTTGGAGGAAAAGTCTGGTGAATGAGAAGCCATGTAATACGACAACAGTAAATAATCTTCGGATTTGAGTACCTTAACGAGCGCCGACCTGACGGAGGGATACTGATCAGGAGTCGAGGCCCCGGCTATGTAAAAGCCGGGGATGAGCGTCAGCAATATGCGTATTCAAATCAGTATGAAAATTCCAAAAGGAGGAAAGGAGCCTGATTTATGGAGAATCAAAGGAGCAATCATGTTACCAATCTATTGCAAATCCTGTTTTCATCGGCCGTGATAGCTGCGATCCTGTTACCGGCGAATATGGTTCGCGGCCAGCAGGAGCTGCAACGTCTTTACGCCCTGCCCGACAGCTATTACATGGTGACGGCGGACGGCGAACCGTTCTTCTGGTGCGGCGACACGCTCTGGTGGGCGACCTGGAAGTTTAATCGTGATGATGTTGTGCACTATGTCACCACCCGGGTAAGCCAGGGCTACAACGTCTTCGCTATCAACCTGTCGGATCGTCATGACCAGACGAATGTCTACGGCGACAAGATTTTCAACCAGGTCATCACATCACCCGCTGTCACGCCGGGCAACGATCCGAACGACCCGGCCCAGTACGACTACTGGGATCATATCGATTACATCGCCACCACGGCCTCGCAGCATGGCATGTACATCGGCATGGTCGTATTGTGGGGCGGGCAATGGGTTGTCGAAGGTGCCGAGAAGGTGACGCCGTCCGAAGCGGAAATCTACGGCCAGTTCCTGGGCAATCGTTACGGATCCTATACCAATATGATCTTCATACTCGGCGGCGATACGGGTTCTTCAAGTGATTATCAGAAAGAAATCTGGCGTTCGCTCGCTCGCGGCATTGCCGTCGGCGCTACAGGCAGTGAGGATTACAGCAACCTGTTCATGACACACCATCCAGGCGGACACCAGATTTCAGGTGTGTTCTTCCATAACGATCCCTGGCTCGACGTCAACGACGTCTACACATTCTGGACTGCCAGCTATAACCTGACGCAGAACCAGTACAATAATTTCTCGCCGCCCAAGCCGATCTTCGGCGGGGAACCGCGTTACGAAACCGCGGTCGAAGACGGCCATGTTGTCAATGCACTGGTAACACGCAATATCCACTACTGGGCATGTTTTGCCGGTACCATCGGCCAGCTCTACGGCCATGACCGGGTCTGGAACGTCAGTGGCAGCTGGCGAAGTTCGCTTCACGACGGCGCCGGCCCGCAGATGAAGTATCTGCGCTACCTGTTCGAATCCCGCCCGCCATTTAACCGGGTTCCCGATCGTTCTATCATCACGGCCGGCGGCGGTTCGGACGTCGGGTACTGGTCGCATTTCTGGGAATCGAACATGGTCTGGGCGCTGCGATCGACAGACGGCAGCCACTGCATGCTCTACACACCGGACGGCCACGGCTTTTCGGTTGATATGAGCGCGCTGGCGCACACGGTCAAGGCGTGGTGGTACAACCCGCGTGACGGTAGTGCAACACTCATCGGAACCTATCCGAACACCGGGTCGCAATCGTTCACGCCGCCTCAGGGCGGCACGGACTGGGTCCTGGTACTCGACGACGAAACCGAGAACTTCCCCCCACCGGGCACAGTATGCGCACCGCCGACGGCACCGGCGAATCCGCAGATCACGTATGCGGACCTGACCCATATCGATCTGACATGGGAGCACAACTCACCCGATGAAGACGGCTTCATTGTGCAGCGCAGGCCGCGAAACGGGGTGGATGACTGGAGTACACTCGCTGAACTCGGGCCGGATGTCACGTCTTATTCCGACACCGGCCTGATATACGGCGCGACGGAATACCATTATCGCGTCGGCGCATTTAATGATTGCCAGTAACAAACATACAGGAGGGATACAGGCAGGTTCGGGTTGGACGGTAAACGGTCGCCGTGTTGTAAGGAAAACTATGTGAGATGCAAATCCGACAATACCGATAAAGTAACCAGGCGCATCGTTGCTGTCGGCCCGGACCTGCTTTGATAAACAGCCGGCCCGGTACATCCGTGCCGGACGCCCATACGATTTGTTTTTTTCAAATGATGACGTTTATCTACACTTGTCCGAAAAACGCAAGTCCGGCACACATGTGTCGGACCTACTGAACTTGGTCTGAGTCATTTCTGGAGGAAGTCTCATGTCATCTTGTTTTCACATTTCGGTCTTGCGGTGTTTATCAGGATTCATATTTTGCATACTGACTTTCTCTGCCGTATCGTATTCGCAGCCGTACGATTGGCAGCCGATCCCTGAGAAGGCTGCGATCATGGTTTTTTCTGCACATCCTGATGACGAAGGCGGCACGTTCGGTGCAACACTTTGCCATTACACTGTTTGCAGGCAATTGCCGGTCATTCTGGTTGCGGTAACAAGCGGTGATGCGGGTGGAGCTCATATGGGACTCATCCGTGAGGATGAACTGCGATGTGCCGTATGGACATACGGCATGCGTCACGAGCCGATCTTCACGCACTTCCAGGACTGCTGCTGGGGCTACGGGGATCTTGCGATGTGCTGGGATATCTGGGGCGGGCAGGACCACGTGGTGGGCGTGTTTACGCAGCTTATCCGCCAGTATCGACCAGACGTGGTGATGTGCCATGATCTGATCAACGGTGAATACGGCCATCCGAACCACATGGCAAGTGGTATTGCCGCCGCGGAGGCTTATTTCGCCGCTGCGGACCCGACACGCTATCCGGAGCAGCTTACCACATTGAATACCTGGCAGGCTAAGAAATGCTATGTTCATCTTCACCCGACGAATCCTGTCACTCACTGGTGGAACATCCCTTGTGATGAACTCGGCGGCCAGACGCCACAGAATGTAACAACCGACGGACTGCACTGCCACGTCAGTCAGGGCGGCGGTAACTTCACATGCAGCGCAAGCGACGACTATGGTCTGTATGGTACAACGGTCGGCGTAGACACCCAACCCAACGACTTCATGCAGAATATCGATCTGAGCTATTACTTCGACATTCCCAATGCGCCGGAGAACCTGACAGCAAACGTTGTAAGTGAAGGTGAAATTGCTTTGTCATGGGATGATATGTCGGATGATGAAGACGGATTTGTTATTCAGCGCAAACCCTATCAAGGCATTGGTTACATGCGAACGGATATTGTAATTCTACCGCCGAACACCACCAGTTATATCGACACGGATTCCATCCACGGACAAATACTATATACCTATCGTGTGGGTGCGTTTATCGAGTAGGTCCGTCAGATTTTGTCGGACACCCGTTTCTCTTCGAATCGAGTATGAACGATGTGATTCCTATTCTTACTCTTTGAATACAGATCCAGAACGGGCATACGGAACTTACTGAACCAGGGAGAAATAACATGGCATCATATTTCACCAATATAATCAGAACAACATTACCGGGATGCCTATTATCAATGCTGTTTCTTTCAGCTGCGTCATATTCACAGCCGTATGACTGGCAGCCGATACCGGAGAAGGCGGCATTAATGGTATTTTCTGCCCATCCGGACGATGAAGGTTCGTCTTTCGGAGGGGCCCTATGTCATTATACGGTCTGCAGGCAATTACCGGTAATCCTGGTGGCGGTAACCAGCGGTGATTATTACGGGCCGGACGCCGGGCTCATACGCGAGGACGAGCTTCGCTGCGCTGTGTGGAATTACGGTATGCGACATGAGCCGATATTCACACGGTTTGCAGATTGTTGTTACCTTGACGGCGGCAATCTTGAATCGAACTGGATTGCATGGGGTGGACAGGATTATACGGTCGGCGTATTCACTGAACTGATACGTAGATATCGGCCGGATGTGGTCATGTGCCATGATCTTCTTAATGGCGAATACGGCCATCCAAATCACAAGGCCAGCGGCATAGCAGCGGCGGAAGCCTACTTCGCCGCTGCTGACCCGACACGTTATCCCGATCAATTAGCAACACTTGACACTTGGCAGGCGAAAAAGTGTTATGTCCACCTCCACCCGACGAATTCTGGCAGACATTGGTGGAACATCCCTTGTGACGAACTTGGCGGTCAGACACCGCAGTATTGGACGACGGAAGGTTTGCACTGCCATGTAAGTCAGGGCGGACAAGGATTCTCTGCACCGGCGTCGAGTGACTTCGGTTTATATGACACGCAGGTCGGCCTGGATACTATACCAAACGATTATATGCAGAATATTGACTTGAGTTATTACTTTTACAAACCGAATGAACCGGAAAATCTGAATGCCAATCATATCGATCCGGGGACCATTGAACTGTCCTGGAATGACATGTCGGACGATGAGGACGGATTTGTTGTTCAGCGCCGGCCGTATCTTGGACAGAACGGCAGCTGGTACGATGTCGTTACACTTCCACCGGATACGGAGGGTTATATCGATACGAATGGAATCCATGGAGCAGTTTTGTATCGTTATAGAGTAGGAGCATTTATCGAGTAGACCCCGTACAGATGTGTCTGACCTACTGAACCTTGTAATCAGTCTTTTCTGGAGATAGTTTTATGTTACCTTGTTGTAAGCGTCCGGCCAACCCATCTTCCCACAAGCCCGGCAGGCGCAATAATG
>CAYRND010000127.1:0-11407 GCA_964425365.1 uncultured Phycisphaeraceae bacterium | reverse complement strand
TGATCGTCGTGTTCTCCTTGTCTATCACAATCTTCTTCGCCCGGCCAAGATCCGCCAGCTCCAGCTTCTCAAGGTCGATCCCGAGTTCCTCCATGATCGCTCGACCACCCGTCAGTACCGCTATATCCTCCAGCATCGCCTTGCGACGGTCACCAAAACCCGGGGCCTTCACCGCGCAGACCTTCAACACGCCTCGCAAACGGTTCACCACCAGCGTCGCTAACGCTTCGCCGTCGATGTCCTCCGCTACTAGCAAGACCGCCCGGCCTGACTCCGCGATCTTGCCCAGAATCGGTACCAGATCCTTCGCCGAACTGATCTTCTTCTCATGAACCAGAACGTATGCATCCTCCAACACACATTCCATTGCCGCTGGGTCCGTTACAAAGTGCGGCGAAAGATATCCCTTGTCAAACTGCATCCCTTCAACCAGGTCCACCGTCGTCTCCAGCGATTTGCCCTCTTCTACCGTAATCACACCGTCCTTGCCCACCTTGTCCATCGCGTCTGCGACGATCTGGCCGATCTGCTCGTCCTGGTTCGCCGAGCATGTGCCCACCTGCGAAATCTCACGTGAATCATTCACCGTCTTCGACATCTTCCTCAACTCGTCAACTACCGCCGCCACCGCCTTGTCAATCCCGCTTTTGATCTGGTTCGCATTCGCTCCCGCCGTGATGTTCTTCAAACCCTCCGCGAAAATCGACTCCGCGTATATCGTCGCCGTCGTCGTGCCGTCGCCCGCGTCCTTCGAACTCTTCGACGCCACTTCCTTCACCATCTGCGCACCAATGTTCTCAACAGGATCCTCTACCTCGATCTCCTTCGCTACCGTCACACCGTCCTTCGTGATCGTGGGCGATCCGAACGATTTCTCCAGTATGACCACACGGCCCGACGGCCCCAGTGTCGTTCGTACCGCACGGGCCAGCTTGCTTACACCTCGCTTGATCGTTTCTCGTGCATCCGCATCGAATTTAATTGTTTTTGCTGCCATGGTTGCTCTTCCCAATAAGTGTTAATTGTTACTGATATTCCGTTCTTCCTGCCGGCCTGTCACCGATCAATTACGTCGACGCAGACACGTCCGCATCAGACATGACGCTGATCTCCGCCAGTCGCACTGCAATCACTCGACTATCGCGAGTACTTCATCTTCACCCATCACAACATACTCTTCGCCGGCGATCTTGATCTCCGTACCGCCCCATTTGCTCAGAATAACGACATCGCCTTCCTTCACCGTGAACGATACTCGCTCGCCGCTGTCCAGCAACTTGCCGTTGCCAACACGGATTACCTCCGCCTTCTGTGGCTTCTCCTTCGCAGATTCAGGCAGAAATATCCCAGACGCCGTCTGTGATTCGGCTTCCACACGCTTCACGATGATCTTGTCTCCTAGTGGTCGAACATTCATACTTCGCTCTCCTGGTGGCTGCGTGAAACAGGCAATAGTCAAAAAAACACCTCAAACCCGGTTAATTCCGATTCATATCCTGATGACGGTCCATATCGCCGGGACAACCGCCCGGCCACTGGCCGTAGTACTGCTTGTCAATTAGTCGTCTTATCACTTCCAGTAACGATTCAAGCTGCACCGGACGGTTGATCACCGAAAACGCCCCCAACTTCAACGCCAGATTCAGAAAACGCTGCGCCTGACGATGACTGTATGGATGACTGTTCACCACGACCACCGGCGGACAACAACGCAACCGGCTCAATATCTCCAGCAGCCATAATCCGCCAGGTGACTGCGGCGATAAACGAATCACCCGATCACCCCCTCCCGACATCTGAATCTGACCCGTCGGCGTCGATAGGTCTATCACCGCCGCGTGAAATCGATGACTTCCCATCAAACGCCACGCTTCCTGACCCGTCCTCGCTACATACGACGTCACGCCCTGAGGCTCCAGCAGTCGCGGTAACTGATGCGTCCAGTGCTCTATCGCATGCTCACGATCCTCCGTCAGCAATACTTTGAACCTGGCACCTGGTTGTAACTCCGGCGGATTCAACATCACTTATTGCCTTACGCAAGACCAATACCCGATGACATCACTATAACCTCGTATAGAATCACACTCGCAAGTGCCTGACAGAAAAATATTTACATAAAAACCGGAATATGACGCGCCCGGCCCGCTACTCAGGCCATCTGCCGTGTTGGTTGCAACTGTCCGTCCAGGGATGTCGATTTGGCAGGATCAGAATCGCCATGACATGATCGTATCCACCACAATGCCCGTCATCGTTTCAAGACTCGTCAGGCACATGGCCGGGATCGGCATCAATATAATCACATCGCCCAGAGGCCGGACTACCAAACCTTTCGCTCGCATCGCTTCACACAACCTCGAACCCGTACACGCACTGAAGTCGAACGGTAACGCCTCCACACGATCTCGACATATCTCGATACCTGCCATGATACCTCGCTGTCGAATGTCAACCACATGCGGACACTCCCGTAGCGGATCCAAACCCCTCGCAAGACGCTCCGTACTCATTCGGATATGTTCCATCAATCCCGTCGACTCGAAACGCGCCAGCGAGGCATTCGCCGCCGCACACGCCAATGCATTGCCCGTGTACGTGTGACCGTGATACAGCGTACGACGTAATTCAACAGGACCGGCGAACGACTGCTCGATGGCGTCCGTCGCCAGCGTCGCCGCCAATGGTAGATACCCTCCCGATAATCCCTTCGCTAAACACATGATATCCGGACTCACACCCTCATGATCACACGCAAACATCGCACCCGTCCGGCCAAAACCCGTGGCAACCTCATCCGCTATCAATAATACATCATACCGACACGCCAACTCCTTCACACCAGACAGAAACCCCGGCGGCTGACACATCATACCCGCTGCTCCCTGCATCAACGGCTCAATGATTATCCCCGCTATCGCTTCATGGTCCGCTTCGAGTACCGACTTCAGCTCATCTAAACAACGCTCGTGATCAAAACACTTCGGATTCTCACTCGGCCACGGCCCTCCTGGCTCATGACGGTGACGGCCCGAATTCGAACCACGCAACGCGTCTGGTGACGATACCCAATGCACCGGAAATACCATCGTACTGAACGGCGAATGAAACAGCTCACAATAACCGACCGACATCGAACCCGTCGTGTCACCATGATACGCTCCACGAAACGCAATGAAACCTTTCTTGCCAGGCCGGCCTCTGTGATACCAGTAACCCACCGCCATCTTCAACGACAACTCCACCGCCGTCGCTCCCGAATCTGAATAAAATACCTTGTTCAAACCTCGCGGCGTCATACCCGCCAGACGACTCGCCAGCTCTATACTCGGCACAGAAGCAAGACCCAGTAGCGTCGTGTGCGATATTCGACCCAACTGTTCGATCACCGCACGGTCTATCTCCGGCACGCAGTGGCCGTGTACGTTGCACCATAAACTCGATACCCCGTCTATGTAGCGGTTGCCATCCATGTCAATCAGGTACTCACCCTCTCCTCGCTCAATAAGCAGCGGCTCCCGACTACGCCATAATGTCATAGGCGTAAACGGATGCCATACATGATCATGATCAAGTTGGACTAATTGTCGTTTGTCGTACATAATAGCTTTATCAATTATCCCGTATCCTGAGCCTGTGCGGAACTCGGCGGACACTACCCACCGAAATATACCATCACGAAATAAGGCGACACGCCATGAAACTACTCTCGATCGTCATACCGGTCTACAACGAAATGGATACGATCGACCGTATTCTGGAACGTGTCAACGCCATACCCCTTGACCTCGACCGCGAAATCATACTCGTCGATGACTGCTCAACCGACGGGTCCAGACAAAAACTCGAATCGCTCTCCGGCACCAACAATATCCGTGTACGACTCCATGATCGTAACATGGGAAAAGGAGCAGCTTTACGTACAGGATTCGCCGCCGCCACCGGCGATATCGTACTCATACAGGATGCCGACCTCGAATATGACCCCCGCGAATACCCCAAACTGCTCGAACCCATTCTCGAAGGAAACGCCGATGTCGTATTCGGTTCTCGGTTCGCAGGCGGACAGTCACATCGCGTCCTTTACTTCTGGCATTACGTCGCCAATAAACTGCTTACTCTACTCTCAAATACCCTCACCAATCTCAACCTGACCGATATGGAAGTCTGCTACAAGGTCTTCCGACGCGAAATCGTCGATCAGATCAAAATCGAGGAAAATCGATTCGGATTCGAACCCGAAATCACCGCCAAAGTCGCAAAACTCAATTGCCGCATCTATGAAGTCGGTATCTCCTACGCCGGCCGTACATTCGACGAAGGTAAAAAAATCCGCGCCAAAGACGGACTCCGCGCACTCTGGTGTATTCTCAAATACAACCTCCTGCATAAATAAAATGATACGGAAACGCTGAAAAAAATTACCGGAAAAAAGTCGTATAAATCCAAAAATCAATCGCCGTCAAACCCAGCTCCTTAACGCTTATCCCCTAGTCCACGCAACCACATCTCGCTATGTCATCCCGAGACTCAAACAAAACCCGAATGACCGGCCCTCGCACATTGGCAGCAACACCGTCCTCTTCTTATACTGGCAGGTCTATACACAATACGACGTCAGAATCCGCTTGACGGACAGTCGCCTCGAGGAGATATCGATATCACGAGCTGAAGACAGGTAGAAGGAACCAACCAATGCCCAACTATACGACTGCGGACATACGGAACATCGCGCTGGTAGGCGGAGCAGGATGCGGAAAAACCACACTGGTGGAAGCAATTCTACACGCCACCGGTATCATCGGCTCCATGGGTAGCGTCGAAAAAGGAGATACCACCAGCGACTTCACCGATGAGGAAAAGGGACATGGCTGCAGCTTCTTCTGCTCGGCGGTTCATTGCGATCACAAGGGCAAGCATATCAATATCATCGACTCACCGGGTTCACCTGACTTCATCGGACACGCTCTCAGCGTCATGCCAGCCGTCGAAACGATGGCAATGGTTATCAACGCCGCCGCCGGTATCGAGTCCATCTCGCGCAGACTCATGGACCGCGCCGCAGAACGAAACCTCTGCCGAATGATCATCATCAACAAAATCGACAGCGAGAACATCAACCTGCCCGAATTGATCGAAAATATTCAGAAAACCTTCGGATCACAGTGCCTGCCAATCAACCTCCCTCAGGACGACGGCACAAAAGTCATCGACTGCTTCTCCAACAGCGACGGGGATAGCGACCTCGGCTCCGTCTCAGATGCACATACAGCCATCATCGAACAGGTCGTCGCTGAAGACGAATCACTCATGGAAATCTACCTCGAACAGGGCGATGTCAAACCCGAACAACTCTTCCAACCTCTCATGAAAGCTATGCGGGATGGCAGCCTCATTCCCATCTGCTTCATCAGCAGCAAACCACATGACAACCCGCAGAAACCCGTCGGGATCGAACAACTGCTCGATGTCGTCGTCAACCAGTTGCCGAATCCAATCGACGGCAGCAGAAAACCATTCACCAAAGGCGGCGAAATCTGCCCCGTCGAACCCGATGCCGATAAAAACACCATCGCACACGTTTTCAACGTCCGGGTCGACCCGTTCGTCGGTAAACTCAGCGCCTTCCGTGTTCACCAGGGGACTATCACCAACCAGACTATGCTCTTCGTAAGTGATCCGTCACACGGCGTTTCCAAAAAAGCCTTCAAAGTATCGCACCTGTTCAAACTTCAGGGAAAGGAACATAAGGAAACCGACACCGGCGTCGCAGGCGATATCGTCGCCGTCGCCAAAATCGATGAGGTGCGATTCAACGCCGTTTTGCACGAATCGCACGATGTTGACGAAATACAACTCACACCTATTCACTTCCCCGAACCCATGTCTGGACTCGCCGTTACACCCAAACGTCGGGGCGACGAACAGAAAATCGGCGATGCCCTCGCCAAACTCGTCGAGGAAGACCCGACCTTCAAAGTCACTCGCGATTCCGTTACCAACGAAACCGTCATACACGGCATGGGCGACCTGCACCTGCGTGTCATCCTCGAAAAACTCAAGGGACGATTCAACGTCGAAGTCGATACCAAACCACCCAAAATCGCCTACCGCGAAACCATTCAAGGCAAGGCCGAAGGACACCACCGACATAAAAAACAGACCGGCGGCGCAGGACAGTTCGGCGAAGTCTACCTCCGCGTCGAACCCATGGATCGCGGGTCAGGGTTCGAATTCGTCAACGATATCTTCGGCGGTTCCATCCCAAACCAGTTCCTGCCCGCCGTCGAAAAAGGTATCCGGCAGGCCATGGAACAGGGCGCTATCGCAGGATATCCCATGCAGGATATCCGCGTCAGCGTCTATGACGGTAAACACCACCCGGTCGACTCAAAAGAAGTCGCCTTCGTCACAGCAGGCAAACGGGCTTTCATCGACGCCGTCATGAAAGCCAGACCCGCTCTGCTCGAACCGATGGTCAACGTCGAAGTCACCGTACCAAGCCAATACATGGGCGATATCACCGGCGACCTCTCTGGGAAACGCGGACGCATACAAGGGACCGATATGCTCGCAGGCGATCAGGTCTCCATACAGGCTGTCGTCCCGCTCGCCGAAATCGGTAACTACCAGGGACAACTCAAGTCCGTCACCGGCGGCCAGGGTAGCTTCACAATGGAACTCAGCCACTACGACCCCGTTCCACCTCACGTTCAGGAACAGATCGCCGCCCAGTACAAACCACGCGATGAAGAAGATTGATCCCTGACAGACAACCGCTACGTATCCAAACCACCACGCTTACACAATATCCAGTAAACAATGTTCAGCCAGGAACGCTCGGCATAACCGGGTCATGACCTGCAGGACCGGCTGTTGCCTCACAACAACTCCTTCAAACAGGTCAAATCCTTTCCTTTAACCTCAGAATTCCCGAATCATTCTGAAAAATTCGCCCTGATTGCGATTTTTTTTCGACCCGTTCAACACCACCGGCGCAACACCGTCTGAACTACACGCACACCTGGCCGCTCGATCAGACTCGCCTTCTCCACGCTCACGATATCAGACCCTCCAACATTTCACCGGCTCAAACGAAATACCATCGCCCTGCTCCGGCAACTGACACCGCCCACATGCATTTCACCTTGAAAATACATTGTTTTCGCTCAACAACGAACCGGAACAACACAGGCTTTACTTCGCATCGACAAGGCACACACCACCGACAGTACCGACCCGCAATCGACAAAACAACAACCGTTCCCGCACCTCCCATACACCCTGTCTCATGTTGACATCCATCACGAAACGGATAACTTCAAGACGTTCAACAACCATGAAGCGGTAAAGAATGCTCAAGGTCGCGTTCGATATAAGCCGATAAATGTTGTGCAAATGTAAATTTGCTGTTGACTTTGAAAACATGTTTCGGTTAAAGTTGAATAAAGCTCCGATCGCGAATTGAAAGGAGACGCCATGGCTAAGAAGAAAGCTACTAAGAAGAAAGCCACCAAGAAGAAAGCTTCACGCAAGAAGAAAGCCGCAACAACGGCGACCAAAAAGAAAACCAAGAGGAAAGCAGCCAAGAAGAAGAAATAAGGCGGCGTGTAACTGATTCGGCTGCGACAGGTGCTCGCAGCATACAGGCTTTGCCGTTCGCCGCTCCGAATCTCATAGGCTTACGGCTGACATAAGTTGAAACCAATAGAGAACGCGTCTCGGAGCTCAGAAAATAAGAAGGCATCCCGATACATGGGATGCCTTCTTCTTTCCCACCCATAATGCCGTACCCAATATCATTTCAGACCGCCGAATCCGACGTGACAGCATGCAGACATCATCATTATGGGATGTTCATCAGCCGGATGAAACGCTCCCGCCGAGATCTCCAGCTATGATGTCGCACGCCGCTCGCGTAAACTGCACGTCCCGGAATCGCTCGCAGATTCGATTCAACTGCTCTCGCTGACGCTGACGCTTGGATGGTTCTTCAATCAGAGGCTCCAACGCCGCGATCAACGGACCGGCGCCGGATAGGTTCGGGACCAGCTCCGGGACCACTTCACCCATCCCGCAGTACCGGGCAATCAGATTCGGTAACGCAAATGTTCGCGTCCGGATCAGCCATCGCCCTAAAAGATTCCACTGTAAACGTTTAACGTTATACATCACCACCATCGGCGTCCCGATGACCGTGCTCTGCAACGTCGCCGTACCCGAAACGATCACCGCTATATCCGCCCACGATAACGTCGCATCCGCCTGGTGGACCTGCAGCGTAATCCCCTCTGGTAATCTCCCCCCTTTACAATGACTCAACATCAACTCACCGCGACGAGCGTCGGACGCCGCCGCCACCGCCTGGAGGTCATGATGACGACTTCGTAATTCCTCATACGCCTCCAGAATCGTCGGCCAGTTCGAATTCACTTCCCTGTCTCGTGACCCAGGCAACAACGCCAGCCGGATACCCTCGGCCGCCGGCAGCATGACAGAGTCCACACCCTTCTCCGTTCGGTGATCCAACAACGGATGACCCACAAAACTCGCCAGAACCCCCCGACGACGAAACCACTCCGGCTCGAACGGCAACAGACATAAGACATGATCCGTCAGACGCCTTAACTTGCCGATCCGCCACTGACCCCACGCCCACAACTGCGGCGCAGCCAGATGATATATCCGCGACTCTGTTTGATAACGCCTCGCCAACTCGCAGACCGACCAGTTCGCGGCTGGACTGTCCGTCGGAATCACCGCAGACAACCTCTCCGATCGCATCCAACTGCCTAGACGTCCCATGATGCGACGATGCCACGCAACCCGGCCGAGTATGTCAAGACCCATCACCGCGTTGTCGGTTGTACATTCAATCAACTCCGCACCCGCCTGACGCATCCGAGGACCTCCTAACGCATATATCGGACGATCCGGCAAACGAAATCGCAACTCACGGATCAGCGCCGAGGCTAACTCATCCCCGCTTGGCTCGAACGCACTCAATAATATGCCCGATTCTCGCATCGATAACCACACTTTTTTATATCACCCGGCACAGGACTGCCGTTATCATAAGCCTATACTATAATGCACCGACTTCGCAACGGACAGAAACCATAACCACCCGGCAATGCTGATATGCCTCATAACCTCGATAACCAGCCCGACCGACAGGTCCATTTCCAGGATCACCCGGATAATCTCACCATCACACTCACCGGCCGCCTCAGTATCGATAATATCGCAGCTCTCTGGAAATACGTCAATCAACAACTCAAAATATTTCCACTCAATAAAAACGTCGTCCTGAAAATAGACCAGGTCGATTTCTGCGACGGTTTCGGCCTCGGACTCATCGCCGGCATACACCGACTTGTCGCTCGACACGGCGGAAATCTCCGCTACTGCGGCGGAAACGATAACCTGAGACTGCTCATCAATTCCGCCGTCCTCGATGACCCCAAAACACGGCAACTCGACCTGCCACCCAGAATATCGCTGATTTCACAACTCGGCAGAGATACCATCAACCTATACCACGAACTCATCGCCGGTATCGCATTCATCGGACGACTCAGCCGCGTCATGGCCTGGCCGCCCGCTTCACCAGGACGGATACGATACCGCGATATCTGGCTCGTCTGCGCTAAAGTCGGAGCAAACGCATTGCCCGTCATCTGCCTGCTCGGATTCCTGATGGGACTCATCATCGCTTTCCAATCCGCTATACCCATGGCACAGTACGGCGCACAAACACTCATTCCCACTATCATCGCTATCGCCATGGTCCGAGAACTCGGACCCTTCCTCACCGCCGTTCTGCTTGCAGGTCGATCCGGCTCCGCTTTCGCCGCCGAAATCGGGACCATGAAAGTCACAGAAGAAATCAACGCGCTGACCACTTTCGGACTCGATCCCGTCAAGTTCCTCGTCCTGCCTCGTGTACTCGCCGCCATGATCATGACACCTCTGCTCAGCCTCTTCACCACGCTCGCCGGACTCATCGGCGGATACGTCGTCATGACTTCCATGGAATATTCACTCAACCTCTATACCGAATCCGTCCTGCAGGCCGTCGATTACGTCGACCTGCTACAGGGATTGTTCAAAACACTCGTCTTCGCTCTGCTCGTCGCCGCAGTAAGCTGCCTGCAGGGACTGCGGACTCGCAGCGGACCTGGCGCTGTCGGCGATAGCGCTACACGCGCTGTCGTCGCAGGTATCATACTTGTCATCGCCGCCGATGGATTGCTCGCCGTCATGTTCTATAACCTCGGTATATGAATCCCATTCACCGATGAACCGACCACTCCTACAGAACGAACGCAACGACGCCATTATCCAGGTCGAAAACCTCAAGGCCGCCTTCAACGGTAAAACCGTCTTTCAAAACGTCTCGTTCAATGTCTATCGCGGCGAAGTGATGGTCATCGCAGGACCTTCAGGGTGCGGTAAAAGTACACTCATGAAACAGATGATCGGACTCTACCGGCCGGACGAAGGACGCGTCGTCATCGATGGCGATGAACTCCTTCACCACAATTCCCGCTCCCGACATCGGATACTCAGAAAATTCGGCGTCATGTACCAGCAGGGGGCGCTCTTCGGTGCCATGACTCTTCTCGAAAACGTTCGACTGCCACTCGAAGAATTCACCGATCTGAACCAGGATATCATCGATATGATCGCTCTTACCAAACTCAAAATGGTCGACCTCGAACACGCCGCCTCAAAACTGCCCGCCGAACTCAGCGGCGGTATGCAGAAACGCGCCGCTATCGCACGGGCGGTCGCACTCGATCCCGATATCGTCTTCCTCGACGAACCCTCCGCTGGACTCGATCCCGTTACCGCCGCTGGACTCGATGAACTCATCAAACGGTTCAGCAGAATGCTCAAAATGACCTTCGTCGTCATCAGCCACGAACTCGCCAGTATCTTCAATATCGCACACCGGGTCGCCATGCTCGATAGCCGCACCAGAACGCTCATAGCTCTTGATCCGCCTCAACAACTCCGCGATCATAACGACCATCCACGGATCAGAGCATTCTTCAGACATCAACCCGATACCGAACATACTACCACACCGGCGGAATGAACATGAACCAGATCGAATCAACTCATCTGAAGGTCGGAATCTTCGTAATTCTCTCTCTCGCACTGCTCGTCGCCGCGATGACCTTGCTCGGCGTCGATGCGTTCTTCAAGGAAACCTTCACCGTCGAAACATATATCAACGAATCCGTACAGGGACTCGATATCGGCGCTCCCGTTAAGTACCGCGGCGTCAGAATCGGAACCGTCGGTGATATCGGATTCGTTACCTCACGATATATACTCCCCAACGAAACTGAACCACTACCGGCTGGAAGCCGGTAGGTTCAAAGTCGTGAGCTACGGG
>CAYRND010000126.1:0-11617 GCA_964425365.1 uncultured Phycisphaeraceae bacterium | reverse complement strand
AAAGGATTCGCCTGAAGGCGAGGGTTTTAAACCCATCGCAGGGACAATAAATATTCCGGCCGTTGAATCCGCGCCATACGACAGACTCGCCTGGTCAATTTAAACTTTTTTAAAATATAAGCTTACATACCGATTGCTCGCTCGGATTTCAAGCAACGAAGCCTTTTCAGCATTGACCCTTAAACCCAAGTGCGTTAAGTTGTCAGGTCTTGAACGGCCCGCACGCGTAGCTCAATTGGATAGAGCACCGGTCTACGGAACCGGCGGTTAAAGGTTCGAATCCTTTCGCGTGCATTATTCCCTTGATCACATTGAAAGACCATCGACTGATGAGGCAGTGCAACAGCTGATCACAATCCATGGGCTTCCGTTTCGATCAGATAGTACTGGAAGGCGTCGGTGATGGCCTGCCAGCTTGCATCAACGATATTTTCATTGACACCGATGGTACTGAAACGCCTGGCTACGCCGTTGCCATCGGCGGTTTTGACTGCGAATTCGGAGACGACACGGACTTTCGCGGCCGACTCGGCCGTGGGATTGACGACCCGGACTTTATAATCGGTCAGGTGAACGTCGTTGATCTGGGGGTAATGGCCGGACAAACACTTCCGCAAAGCGCCATCGAGCGCGTTTACCGGGCCGTCTCCTTCAGCGACGTAATGTTCGAGTTGGTCATTCACACGTAACTTGACGATCGCTTCTGTCGAACAGGGGTCGCCGTCGCGTTTAAGGATCACGCAGCGGTAATGGTCCAGTTCCCAGAATGTTGTATTCCGGCCCATCGCTTCATAGACCAGCAGTTCAAAGCTTGCCACGGCCGCTTCGTATTGATAGCCCTGATGCTCGAGGTCCTGAACACGGTTGAGGACACTTCGCTGCAGTTTCCTGTTTTCCTCGATCTTAAACTTCTTTCCAAGCGTTGCGGCAATATTGCTTGCCCCGGACAGTTCACTGACGAGGATACGCCGTTCGTTGCCCACGGCTTCAGGGGGGACATGTTCGTAACTTCCGGCAAGCTTCTGTACAGCATGCACGTGCATACCACCCTTGTGGGCGAAGGCGGACGAACCGACAAACGGCTGGCAGGAGACCAGGTTCATATTCACCATTTCATAGACGTATCGCGACAGCTCGGTCAGACGAGGCAAGGCATCGCCGGCAAGGCAGTCGAAACCAAGTTTCAGTTTCAGATTGGCTATGACGGTTGTCAGATCGACGTTACCGCATCGTTCACCAATGCCGTTGATGGTTCCCTGAACCTGAACACATCCGGCCTGAATCGCGGCCAGGCTGTTGGCCACGGCCAGCCCTGAATCGTTATGTGTGTGGATGCCCAGTTGGACATCTGGCCCGAGTTCATTGCAGAGCGTTTGAACAACCTGCATGATCCATGACGGCAGGGACCCGCCGTTGGTATCACACAGCACCAGCCTTGCCGCGCCACCATCGATGGCGGCCTGAAGTGTCTGTGTCGCATATTCGGGATTGGCACGGTAGCCGTCGAAAAAATGCTCCGCATCATAGAAAACAGACTCGGTGGATGCGGCATTGCGGCAGAATTCGACCGATTGCCGGATCATTTCGATATTCTCTTTGCGTGAAACACGGAGTACCTCATCGACGTGGAGGTCCCATGTCTTACCGACGATCGTGATCACGGGCGACCCGGCACTGATGATCGCCTGCATACCTTCATCTTTTTCCGGTTTGACCCCCTTGCGCCGGGTCATGCCGAAGGCGCATATGCGGGCGTTTGTAAATTCCATTTTGCGAGTTTCTTCGAAGAAGGCGGCGTCCTTGGGATTGGACAGGGGATACCCGCCTTCGATGAAGTCCACGCCCAGGGAGTCGAGAAGTTGAGCAATTTTAATTTTATCCACCAGGCTGAGCGCCACGCCCTCGCCCTGCGTGCCGTCGCGCAGGGTGGTATCGTAGATTTCTATTCGTCTTGTCTGCTGGCTGTCGGACTCCATGGCCGGGTTCTCCATTTGAGACATTAATATAAAATAAAAAAGCCCCGCCGGTTCAGGCAGGGCCGTTATTTCGATCAGGGATGAACGACAGGCGGCCCTACCCGGGATCAATGCTGATAATAGCGATGCTGATGATCAGGTTGGTTGCCATAGCGTTCATCATGGTAATTATATCGGTAAAATCCTTACATGCAAGCAGTTCATTCTATGCAAGTTCTGATCTGACGGCACCACCAGGCATGAAATGGCATAAACGCCCCCCTGCCGCCGATGTGTTGTTTTGGCCTATAATCCCGAGTTATGACAGAATCTCAATCACAAGGGAATCCCGTCCCGAGTCAGGGCAGCGTTTCTGAAGAACCGGTTTACCATCCTTTCCTGCATGGTATTGCCATCGCGGTGGTCATTGTCATGTTCATTCTGATCACCTTCGGCGGCAACGTAACCAGCCTGGGAGCAGGACTGTCCGTCCCGGACTGGCCGGGGACCTTCGGGCATAACTGTTCACCGCACCACTTGAGAAGTGGTGGTATGACAGTGGGACATTCTGGGAACATTCCCACCGCCTGATCGGTTCGCTGGCCGGGGTGATGGCTATCGTGCTGGTAGCGGGATTATGGTTGAAGGCGAAATCGAGGTCCCTTCTGAAGTGGCTTGGCGTTGTGATACTGTTGATGGTAATCGTACAGGGCGCGTTGGGCGGTTTTCGTGTAACGGAACGTTCGACTTTCCTGGCATTTCTACATGGGATACTGGGGCAGGTTATCCTGGGTTTGACGGTGCTGATGGCGGCATCATTAAGCCGGTTGTGGCACCATTGGTCTGCGGCAGGTAAGCGGGCGACGGACCGCTCGGAGAACCGCCCTGACTGCTGCCGATTGCTGTCGATCATTCTCCTTACGACGATATTCATTCAACTGGTACTGGGCGCATCGGTAAGACACAGCGGCGCCTGGCTGGCTATACCGGATTTCCCCACCAGCTACGGCCGGTGGCTGCCGCCGTTTTCCCAGCCGGGGATCGATATGGCTATTTCGGAAATGCAATTCGATCAGACAGGCAGTCTACCCTATACGGTAACGCAGGTCTGGCTTCATTTTGCCCATCGGCTCGGCGCGGCGGTAGTATTGGTCCTGGCGGTGATGTTGATGATCCGGCTTCATATCGATCTGCCCGGCCGTCCGGAACTGGTCGGCCCGCTGCTGTTTCTGGGCAGTCTGCTCTTATTGCAGATACTTCTGGGTGTGATGATTATCTGGTACAAGCGGCCGCCGATCCTTGCGACGGGCCACCAGACGGTCGGCGCGATGCTGTTGGCCGCGGCGGTATGGCTGACGTTTCGTGTTGTTCTGATCAAAAGGTTAGCCAGTACTGGATATGACGGGCGGAAGGTGACTGCCGCATGACTCAACTTGTTCACAAACATGATCGACTGAGCGGCCTGGGCAGACGCGCCGTGGTCCACTACCTGATGATGTTCAAGCCGGGCATTACACTGGCTGTCGCGTTAAGCGGTGCGGCAGGATTCATACTCGCCGGTGTAAGAACGGGTTCCTGGACCACGATGCAACTGCTGTGTGCGACGGCAGGACTCTGTATGGCCTGTACCGGATCGGGCCTGTGCAACCAGTTGTGGGAGCATGAGCTCGATCGAATGATGCCCCGTACCATGGATCGCATCATACCCGCTCGCCAATTGGGGAAAATCAGTATGCTTACGGTGGGATTACTGTTTCTGGCAGGCGGCATGACATTGATGCTTGTATGTCGTCAATACCTCGCGGTGTGGCTGACACTGGCGGCGGCGATGATTTATCTGCTCGTTTACACACCGCTGAAGCAGGTGACGTATTACAGCATGTTCATCGGTACGGTCCCCGGCGCACTGCCGCCGGTGATCGGTTACGCGGCCGGCTCACACAGTCTCGGTATCGAGGCGTGGTTGCTTTTCTTCATTCTTGTACTCTGGCAGATTCCTCATTTCCTGGCGATCAGTTGGCAGTATCGACTGGATTACCAGCGAGCCGGTCTTCGCGTGTTGAGTACGGTCGATACGACGGGCAGACAGACCAGTATATTCATCCTGTTGTGCTGTTCGATACTGATACCCATGAGCATAGTGCCCGCACTCACAAAAAACGTTGGTCTCATTTACCTGGTTACCGCGCCGATCCTCGGCCTTGTTTATCTTGGAGGTGGGATCATGTTCGCCGGATCGAAAAGCGACCGATCCGCCAGAATGCTGTTCTGGATCTCGATTATTTACCTTCCCCTTCTGCTGATCACACTGATGCTGAACGCATCGGGACGGTAACGGCTCGTTTTCATACGGCATCGAACGCGCTGCGGATCAGTTTATCCGCGCCGCAATAGAGGCAGCGTTGATGTCGTTCATTGAGAACCCGACCGCACTTGGCGCATTTCGATATGCCGCGTGTCGCCTTGCCGTCGACCACGCCATCGATCCTGTCAATCGTACGCACACGTTCGAGCAGGTCTTCTTCGGTGAGATTGGTTTTATCCATAATCAGCGACCACATCGCCATGCAGACCAGTGCCAGACGATCAACACGGTCTTCAAGAAACTTGCCGGCGGTTTCCGCGCGTCTTGCTGCGAGCGAATCGCTCGACCCCGCACCGGAAGAGTATGTTCCACTGATAGTGGTGTTTTCCGCTCCGAACATGAATGGATCGATCATTTGAAAAACTCCCGACAGGTTGAATGTCCGGCGTAACGCTACAATACATCTCGAGCTCGAGGATACGAGCCGAGGTACGTCATCTGCAGGCAGTGTTTGCGTGCTTCGTCCACGGCCTTCTGAAGGGCCGGGTCTGAAAAGTGGCCGACCAGATCGACGAAGAAGTAGTATTCCCAGTTCACCCGTTTACTCGGCCGTTTGTCGATATGTGTCATATTGAGGCCGTAGTCACGCAGAACATTAAGAACCTCGACAAGCGAACCGGGTTTGTGTTCGGTAGTGAACATGATACTGGTTTTATCATCGCCGGTCGGTTTGGAGGGTTGTTTACCGATGACAAAAAAGCGGGTAATGTTCTGCGGGTTATCCTCGATATTGGCGAAGAGTGTTTTGAGACCGTAGATTTCACCTGCCAGTGCCGATCCGATCGCCGCGGCGCCGGTTTCCTTTGAAGCCATTTCAGCGCCCTTGCTTGTTGATGCCGTCGGGACGGTCTCGGCCTGGCGCAGTTGGACGGAGAGCCATTTCCGGCACTGTGAAAGCACTTCAGGTTTCGAGTAAATGACCCGGATTTCTTCCGGGGTGCAGTTGGCCATAAGGTTATGGTGGATAGATATCAGCACTTCGGCGCAGATCTGGCAGCTCGAACCGAGGAACGAATCGAGCGTTTCGCCGATGCCGCCGATAGCGGAATTCTCGATGGGCACCAGGCCGTAATCAATATGACCGCGTGAAATTTCTTCGAACACGGCAGTAATATCATCGAGGTTGTCATATTCGACGGAAGCTCCGAATTTTTTTCTGGCCGCCATATGGCTGAACGAGCCCGGCGGTCCGAGATATCCGATTCGCAGTGAGCGCTCGAGCGCGAAGCTGCCCGACATGAGCTCTCGCCAGACCGCTTCGAGGCAGGAATCAGGCAAGGGGCCTTTGTTATAGCTTCTTACCTGCTGAAGGACCTTCTGCTCACGATCCGGTGCATAGATCGGGCTGTCTCCGGTTCGTTTCACCTTACCGATTTCGACGACCACTGCCGCGCGTTCGTTGATCAGTTCGACAATACGCCGATCCAGTTCATCGATCCGCAACCTGAGCGGGGCAAGCGCCTCATCAGCCTTATCCTGTGGATTCATAGGCCGCATTGTAACGATTTTGACCCTGTTTTGGCGATAGATAGGATGGTTGCGGCAAGTCCGGTGTCATCTGAAGGACCGGCGCCGGCATTTGATTTATACATGATTGCCCTATAAAGAGATACGAGAGGAGCCGTCATGGCATACGCCTTGATCGCCCAGGCAGAAGCTTCTAACCCGCCGGTGGTGCTGGTTATTTTGGGTGTCCTGGTATTCATCGGGGTACTCCTGTTGATTCTCGGCCGGACACTCGCCAAGCCGGCCTGTTCAATCACCGGACTGATGCTGGGCGCATTTGTGGGTTTCACGATCGGACAGGTAATCGACGCCGGTGGGACGATGACATCGGTAATCGTCATGGGTGCGGCCGCCGCAGGATCGCTGCTGGCGACGATGCTCTTCCGGCTGTGGGTCACGTTGACGGGAATGGCGCTCATGGCACTGGTCGTACCAGCAGTGGCGCTGATCTGGCAGGGAAGCCCGGCACCGGCCATGCCGGCGCTTGATCCGGATCAGCCGGCTACCTTTCAGGAAGATTCCATCGAGACGCCGGCCGAGCCGGTTCCCGAATCCGAAGAAAGCAGTGAAATCCAGGCGGTCGCAGGCGGCATCGTACAAGTCCTGCGATCAATTATCAGTAAGCAGACAAATGCCATTTCGGAATGGCTGACCTCACTAACACGTAAGGAAAAAATGTTTCTCGTTACCGGGGCGATTGTCGGGGCTGTTATGGGGCTGGTATTCGGCCTGTTCCGGCCGCAACTCGCGTCATCGATCCAGGCCGCCGTGGTCGGTTCATTTTTCGTCTATGTGCCGGGCAGAGAACTTCTTGACCATTTTCTGCCATCGATCGCATCCTGGCTGCCGAATACCCCCAGATGGATGTTGATCATTATGGGTCTGATAACCGTACTTGGGATATTGATTCAGTGGATGATGGCGGGCGATGAAGCCGATAAATGAGATCGTTATCGACGGATACCAATCGCAAAGGAACCAGACATGTACATCGTTCTAGCCCAGGCTGCCAGTACGGCTGCTGCTGCAGATACCCAAAACGAAGCGGCCGGTGCTTCGCAGGGCGTTTTCACTAACCTTTTTGAAACCGTGGTCTCGATGTTTTCCAGCCTCGATGCCCTTGCAAAACCGGATGTGCTTGTCCAGCAACTGCAGGCGCTGAGTATCGTGTGGGCGGTCGTGTTTCTTATTGTGGGGACGCTTTGCCTGTTCAACGGTTACAAGTTCTACAAGGTGGCGACGATCATCATGGCACTGCTGCTGGGCATGTTCAGTGGTTATTTTCTCGGACAGAAGATACAGGCGCCGTATATCGTTGCAGGCTGTTTCGGTATGTTGCTGGCATTTGGTGTTTTTCCCCTGATGAAATTCGCTGTTGCGATCATGGGCGGGCTTGTGGGAGCCTTTATCGGAAGTAATCTCTGGGCAGGTATGGCGTATGCCCTCAACAGCACGGCGGAATCGGCCGCTGCCGCCGCTGATGCCTACTGGGTCGGCGCACTGCTGGGATTGCTGATCTGCGGTATGCTGGCTTTTATTCTATATGAGCTGTCGATCATTCTCTTCACGTCGGTCAGCGGCTCGACGGTCGCCGTCCTGGGCGCTCTCGCACTGCTGCTCAGTTTCGAGCCCTGGCAGGAATCCATCACCCGCGGCCTGACCGCGAACCAGATCGTTATTCCCATGCTGGTGGCGGTACCGGCGATCGTCGGCCTGATTCTGCAGCAGGCGTGGAAAGTCGACGTGGCAAAGGCGAAAACTTCCAAATAGTATCTTCAATTGTCTTCCTGTGAAATGAAAAAACGGGCTGGTTATCAGCCCGTTTTTCATATATTCGTTGTCGTTACCTGAGCCAGGGGACGTCAGCCGGGGGTTCCTGATCGAGTACAACCCGGCTCTGTTCACTGTTGCGACCCTGACGGGTTATGACTTCATATTTCAGATCGGCAGTCCGGCCGGGTTTGATCGTGTCGGTGTACTGAACCGTTCGATAGTCGTGCAGTTCGATATTCAGCCTGCTTCGGAATGTAACATCGCCTTCAATGGTGCGTCGGATTTCAACATCCAGATCACGATCGCTGTAATTCCGTATCCGCTGGGTATAAACGGCATGTTCATTCCAACCGACCACCCTTGATCTCGCATCCAGCTTGACACCCGCTTCGTCCGCGCGATGAAGGACGTCGACGCCGTGAAGTTTCATCCAGATGTCATCCCTGTACACATACAGTGGTATCAACTCGAATACGACTTCGGGGTCCTCACCCATATTGAGTTCGATTTTATCCCCGATCGGAATGTATTTAATCGACTGCGAGACAAGGTAGCTGAGACTGTCGTTGTCGTTGCGGCGGAATACACGGACGGTACCGTCGGGTAGCGGCGACTGGCCGAGTCCCGAGACGTCGTCATTGGCCAGTAGCAGCATTTTGACGAGACGGTCGCCGTATTCCGGCCGGCGGTAACGGTACTGGACTTTCACGGGCACTTCAGACGCCTCAAAGCTCCGCATGCGTTTGGACCATTTATCCGGGACGGTTTCCGTCCCTTCAATGGTGAATATGAAGTATTCGCTTAGACCTTCCTTGACGATCTGTTTTTCCTGCGGCATGGCTTCATCAGCGTAGGCCATACCCGCGGCCAGTTCACCTTCCATGACTGCTTCTCGCATGGCCTTCATGCGGGCGGCGGGCGGCGGTACGTAACGATCGCTTTTCCGGTCTTCACTGATAATGCCGCGCCGGGCGAGATCAGAAATCTTTTCGACCAGGTTGACCGTACCCACCACCAGGCGTACATGGGCGTCTTCGTAATCTTCGCCGGACTGATTTTTGACCGTTACAAAACCCTCTAACTTCATCTGAGTATCTTCAGGTGTCACCACGCCGGCATAATCCGCCGACCAGGTGATCCCTGAAGTGAAATAACTGATTTCGATTCTCACCTCGCCCGAAAAATCGCTGAGAATATTCCAGTAAAGCATCTGCGGCTTGTCGTGGGGAAATGTCGTATCAAGTACGGTCAGAGACTCGGGGTGCGTAAGAAACCGGATCTCGACCGATGTCGGATCGATCAGAGTGTTGGCCCAGGAAAACTGGAGCGGATTGATACCTTCCTTGAACGTGATGAATCGGGTTTCCCGCACGAGCGTGAGATCCTCGGCGTTGTAGATCGTCAGTTGCACCGTCCGGCGGTCGGGCACGGTCGACAGATCGATGTTCTTGGCGTAGGAGATATCTGCGAGACATAATGCAATCATCAGGAGTAGCAGATTGGCTGGTTTCATGGTATTCATCCTTCGCAGGGTTATCATCATGGTTATCTGAATGCCGAATAACAACGTCGATTACGATTCCGTTACCAGAGCAACGCGTCACCATTGATTCCGAAAGACCAGGTGAAGTTTATGTATGATTTTTTCCGCCTTATCCCCTTTTCGTGGAGGCAGTGTGCAATCGAGGCGGATACGTTCATGCGAACTGTATCTGGGGTCCGGCCCGTCGGTGAAGGTGGTCTGACTGCCGAGCACCCATTCGGCCGGCTGGTTTGAACGGCAACCCGCTTCACGCCGCAACGCATCGATATCCTCGACCACATTGAGAACCACGCTCTGATCCTTGAAGTTCTCGATTTCATATTTGACAACGACATCGTAATGGTAGCGGTCCCCGCCGGCACGGGTCGATTCCCGCTGATCGATGGTTCGCCTGACCACGATATCCTGCGCTATGCCCAGGTAGAGCTCCATCTCGTCATCAATAGGTGTGAAGCGCCCCCAGTCTTCGCCGATAAAGGCGGAAGTGCCCTGGCTGTCCTTCTGAAAGATTCTGACCTTGCCGTCCGGTAGCGGCGCCCGGCCGAGATTGTGCCCCTCATCGTTCATTATGACGTAATGCATGGGGACACGCAGTTTGTTCTGGGGCTTGTCGAGATAGCCGTAAGCTTCGGCATCACAGGTGTAGGTTTTATTGATCGGAATATCCGATACGCGTTCGACAAGCATTTCCTTGGTTTCATTCAGGCCGATGGGTTTGACGAACTTGCCGCCGTAGCCCGCATGAATATGGGTGTCGTCGTATGCTTCACCGGCGAAGTTTTTCACACGGATATATTGTGAAAGCGCCAATCGTGATTCATTGTTTTCGGCGACAGCGCGGTAATTGAATGTCTTGTCCAGTCCGCCAAGCAGGTAACTGATCCGGACACGCGCCGAACCGGAACGATCGGACGCAACCTGCCATACCAGCGCATTTTCGTTCGGCGGATAACTGACCGAAAGGACGTTGACCTGCATGGCCTGATTACCTGCAGGTTCAAGGACACGAAATACGATGGTCCCGGGATCGATCCGCGTGCCTGACCATGAGAAATCGACCTGGTTGATCCCCTTCACCAGCGGCACGAATCGTTCTTCCTCGACGAGGGTCGCTTGGGAATGGTCCAACTGGATTTCTACCCGCTCGCGAACGGGCAGGGTAATCAGTTTCACGCGGGGAAAAGCCTGCTCCACGCATAACAGTACCGTAAAACACGACAGTGTCAGTATCATGGTATTCATACGATTCATATCCATTCTCCTGTGAGGTCATGATCTGCCCATATCAGACGCACGGCATGCGTGCTTGTTCCCTTGTTCAGCGTACCGTAATCAGCCAAAGAGGGGAAGCGGACTTAAAAGTCTGCCAATCATGAGATAAAGTACAGTGATCAGGGGCGACTGGGGCCGCTGTGTATCTGTCCCGTCTTGCCGGTTCATCCGATCGGCACATAACCTTTCCCTTGCCAACCGGCCTCGCCCGGATCCGTTATCGGTCCTGTAACTTCTAATGTTTCTTTGACTTGTGAACACTTTTCTACTCCACTTTTTCAGTATCAGCCGATACAATCTGATAAGTCGTTGTAATTGTGTGCGCCTGGCAGCACGGTTAATGTTATGACTATGATGCAAGAACCCCGGCCGGCGGAAATGGCCGGGATCAGTGGTACTGGGAAACTGATTTGGACTTCGGTCTGGCACAACTGGCCCAGCGTATCATGGGACACCTGGAACACGAGCCGGTTCAGGTATTCGTAGAACTGGCAGTGATCTGGATCGTTGTATACCTGATACTTCGGTTTCTTCGTGGCACACGCGGCGCGCGTGTGATCAAGGGGTTGCTGCTGCTTATTATCATCGCCACGCTGGTTGTCCAGGTGCTGGCCAGAGAGAATGCTTTCGAACGGCTGAATTTTCTCTATGGCCGGTTCCTCGCCATTGTCTCGCTCATGCTGGTTATCGTCTTTCAACCTGAGCTCAGGCGGGCGCTGGTCAGGCTGGGCGAAGCCAGATTCTTCAAACAGGGTGGCCTGAGAAAGGCACGCGTAATCGAGGAACTGCTCGGGGCCGTGCAGTATCTTTCACGGAATAAAATCGGAGCGCTGATCGCCATTGAACGACAGGTCGGCCTGCGCGGTATTGTCGAGTTCGGTACCATACTGGACGCGGAAATCAGCAAGGAACTGATCAACACCATCTTCTGGCCGGGTTCGGCGCTTCATGATATGGGCGTGGTGATCCAGGCTGATCGTATTGTGGCGGCCGGCGTTCAGTTCCCGCTGGCAGAAGGCGAAAACATACCGCAGGAACTCGGATCACGCCACCGGGCCGCCATCGGCCTGTCACAGGAAGCTGATGCATTGGTTGTTATCGTCAGTGAAGAAACCGGAACGATCAGTATCGCTGAACGCGGTGAATTGACAAGGGACCTGACCGTCGAGGATCTCAAACGTGCCCTGATTAAAGGGCTTGGTA
>CAYRND010000125.1:0-11827 GCA_964425365.1 uncultured Phycisphaeraceae bacterium | reverse complement strand
CCACGACGGCTGTTTCGAGCACGATTCATACCTGACCATGAAATATCCGGGCTAGACGACTGTCCCAATAGTTCTTCATATGATTGAAATGGTCATTCCATGATCCGGCACCGGCGATATCACCACCCGAAGGCCAACTGTAACCTGCATTGTATTTGTCCACTGCGATCGCATAGTCATGATGTTTCGTTTCACCCGGCACCACGTCATTACCCGGAGAACTGAGCGAGGTAAACGCACCGTACGGCGATGCGCTAAGCGTTCTGGTCGTACTGCTGTGGTTATAAACCGATACACGACTGTATGCGATCACATAATCATTGCCGTTGATATTGACATTATCGCCGAAGTTCATGATCTTGACCGTGCATCCGTCGCGTTCAAATTCCGAGACCAAACACGGCAGATAGCCGGAGTGGTTATACCACTTCAACGCCGCCGGATTGTTGTAGATGCCGAAACCGACGGTGATATCACCGCGAGCCCGAATGAACATCCTACCGTCTCGGTAAGCCAGCACGCCCATGTCGTCGCCTTCCCAACCGATACCACATCGGTCCGGATCCGAACACGTTCCGTAGCCGTATAACCGGCTGCACAACAATATTAACATCAATAACGCACATATTATCGGCTTCAGCTTCATCTCAATCCTCCACTATCCGGTCATATCGACATAACCAGCTTCTATGATTGCCGTGACATGACGTCCGGCGATTCGTTTTAATCCATTGGCTGGGCCGTTTGACCCAGCCAACAGTGAATGAAGAGGAAAAGGTCAAAGTTTCCGAACCTGCCAGCGTATGCCGTTAATAATGGGTCGAGATCAACGCGTCCACATATATCCAGCCGCCGTCCACGTTCACCAGCTTCAAAGTATGCTGGCCGTAGGCCAGGTTGATGATCTTCACAATCGATTGCTGAATGGCGGAGCTTCCGTTGAAGCTGACCTGGCCGTATGATGCATCATCGATGAATATCTCGGCATTGCCGCCCCAACCCTGGATTTCGCCGATCAGTTCGATCTCGAAACCGGTGAAGACATACTCGGCGGAGGCACCCACTTCATCGGATTCATGCGTCGTACCGTTATACCGATCAACCCAGTCATCATGGAAGCCCCATGATCCCGTATAGGTGATACCGTTGTATATATCATCCACTATCAGGTACTCGGGATTCATCGGTTCGGGTGTGGTATCGGATGATTCATTCGAATAGCCGGATTCACCGCCGGCGTTATACGCCTTGATACGATATGTATACGTCGTGAACCACTCGAGTCCTGTATCGATATGTCCGGTTGTCTCGACGGGCAGGTCTGCGATCACTTCATAGTCGCCGGCCATCCTGCGTTCAAGAATAAAACCGTCTTCCATGCTGCCGGTATCCGTCCATGTCAGTAAGATTTCATTGTCTTCCTGCGATGCGGTCGCGAGCAGGTCGACGGGTGGTGAAGGTGGCGGCGGCGGGACGTGCGGCAGGGCACAGATAACCTGGGAATAGACATCGGACATCTGACCACGATTGTTTACCGCTTTCAATCTGTAACAGTATTCAACATCGTTGACAACCTGCTTATCGATAATACCCGTCCCGCCGAATGCGACCGCCACCAGCCGGTATGTGGCACCGGCATCTTCACTTCGATATACCATAGAATAGAGCACCGGTGGATCCGCCACTGCCGGCGCCGTCCAGCTCAACGTTACACAACCGTCACCCTCGACCGCTGCCAGGTCGACCGGCGGCGGGGGTGGCGGGGGCGAATGTGTCGTTGATAATGCTTCATTACAATAAACCGAGTTGCCCGCAGCATTGTATGCATAAACACGATACGTGTACGTTGTTTCGTAATTCAGGCCGATGTCCATATATGAAGTTGTATTTGCCGGGGTTGAACCGAGCAGTGAAAAATCGCCGGTTGTTCTGCGTTCGATCCGGAATCCTGATTCATTGTCTGCGTGATCAAACCAGTTCAGGTTGATTTGATCGCTGCTGACCGCTGCGGCGGTGAGATTCGAAGGCGCCGGCGGCGGATCAACCGGCGCATCGACCGGAGATAACTGACTCTGGGGTATGATCTGCTCGATCTGCGATGTGCTGCTCCAGTACAATTCCGCACGTGCGCCGCCGTTATTCTCATAATATTCCATTACAATCGGGTAATTCTGACCTGCGCTGAGCGCGATCTGGCCTGTCCATTCCGTCGGGCCTTGATCCACCCATTTGTCGATTAGCTGTTGACCGTCAACCCACAAACGTATGCCATCGTCGGTATATGTATGGAATGTATACAACTCCTCGTACAGCGGCTTCACATAACCGCTCCACCGGACTGAAAAATCATCCGCAGGCAATCGCGGATCAGGCCGTTCAAGTTCCCACCCGAAATTGACTTCCGGATCAAACCGCATCAATGCAGGGTTACCACTGAGCGAATGATTGCTGTAATATTCGCCCAGCAAACCGTCCCCGCTACTGCCGACCATGTATTGCCGGGTAACTATATCACTGTCAAGATAACCGGATTTCATACCGATCGCCTTCACCGTTGTCTCGGGTTCGGTCAGAAGAATCGGGCCTGAATACAACGCCGATCCGGATGTCGGATCCGTACCGTCCTGCGTATAGCGGATCTCGGCATCGACCGGATCATCGACATGGATTGTCACTTCGACCTGGTTTGCATAGACACCGTCATCCGGCGAAATAACCGGGTCCTGAACAAGCGGCACAAGTGTGATGGTCACCTGATCCGTATCGCCCGGAACCGTCACCCGGCCGGCGGCGAAATCAACGGTACCCGTTGATGTGCTTGACAGACGCGTCAGAAAAATCGGCAGCTCGATCTGGATATCACCCACCGGATCATCACCCGTAAACGTGATATCGATACTGTTGCCGTAACTGACAAGCTCATAGCCCATCCGCCTTCCGTCGGTAATCGGGGCATTATCAACTGTCACCGATTGCCCATCTTCAATCCACTCATTCGGCAGGCCCCGGCCAATGATGACGGTTCCGCTGAATTTCTCTGCAATCAGTGACTCGAGGACATAGTAAAGCGTCATGCTGTTACCCCAACCGTGGGGACATCCGCCGCTGCCCGTGGGATGACTGCCTTCCCACAGGCTGGGCGACGGGCTTTGTATCCCCTCCCACCACGCGTATGGTGCACATTGGGTGTTTTCGATCATGAACTGAAGTGACCGGATCGGACCCATGCGATACGATCCCGCCCCGGCCAGGGCCTGACCGAAATAACCCGTGTTATAACCTGTCGAGTAGTTGTCGCCGTTGAATCCGCCCATGGTCCACTCGGGCAGGCCGCGGCTCTGACATCGTCCGAGATGCCATGCGTACGTTGCATCGATCCGCTCGGGTGACTGCCCCATGTCCACTTCATATTTCACCGCTTCCCAGAGGAACCGGCTCATCAGCAGGTGATGAGCGTGATTCACATTCTTCAGATTGTCACCGGAAAACACCGTCTGGCCCGGCGTATCGGAATGAACCTCGAGACTCTCGGAAATATGATCCGTATATAACGAATTGATCTGCGTATTGACCCGGCCTCGAAGATCGACAAAGGTATCATTCGCCCATGTCACCTCACCCGGCTTGTTGCTCTTCTGGGCAAGGTACTTGTAGCCCTGCAGACCCGCCAGTGCCGCCCAACTATCCGCCGTCCAGTAACCCCAGTAATCCGGACCCCATGACCACTCCATCGTACCGTTAATCCCCGTTCGCCGCGTGCCGATGGCATTACGGGCCATATACTCGATATCCGACCAATACATATCAATAAATGCCTGGTCGCCGGATTTCAGGCGGTACAGGCTGTAAAGCCAGTCGTATTTGTACAACCCGTCCGGATAACCCCCGCCTTTCGGCGTATCACGAAGCGCCGCCTTCATATCGCTATCCAACGCACCGTACATCACTATCGCCGCGTTGATACCGACAATATCATGGTTGTATTCATCTTCGTATGCGTTTTCGGAGACGGGAATATTGACTCCGCGAGCACCCGTGTTGTAATTCGTGTAGTCACGGATGATCAATGAATATATGACTCCCGCTTTGATCGCATTGTTCACTTCAATATCCGGCGTGGTAAGCGATACAAGGCCGGATAGCCGGCTGTCCCACATCGATTTCATATGGTCATAATGACTGTCAAGCGATCCGGCACTCATCATGTCTGAAGTACTCGGCCACGACCAGCTTTCGACGTCGAACCGATCGGCGTAGGTGACATAATCATGACGGTGCGTCACGCCGGGGGGCACGGCCGTCGAATCGCTGTGCAGGATTGCAATATTCTGATTCGGGCCCGACGCCCAAAGCCCCGGCGAAAGATTTACACTGCCTGTGCCGTGGTTGTATACCGATACGCGAATATAGAGCAGTGAAAAATCCTTTGCATTGATCGTAACCTTGTCGCAGAACAGCTTCAGTTTCACCGTGCAGTCGTCACGCTCGAACTCCGTCACCAGGCTGGGGTAATACCCCTCCTCGTTATACCACCTGAGCGAAACGTCGTTATAGATATTGAATCCCCCGTTGACATTATCACCCAGGCCCGCCGCTGCACTGCGCCGAAGATAGAACTCCCCGTTCATCTTCGTCAAAACCGCGCTGCGATCTCCTTCCACGCCGACCAGTCCATAATAGTCCTTGTGATCCTCACTGCCCGCCGCTTGACCCGCCAACATGATTGCCAGCACCAGTCCCGGAATCGCACCGATATGCAATACGTTTACTTTCCTGTCTGACATGTTTCTCTACTCCTCGTGATCCGGAATTTACAGCCGGATCGCTATCAATGACGTGTACTTCCATTTCCTTATTTCATATGCAACTTCAAATGACTCTCCATTCACACGATTAGATTTCCTCTTCGCTTCTGCGGTATCACCTGCCTGATCCGCCGTCACATGCGTTCTGCTATTCAATAAGGTCGGACTTTAAATCTCGAACTTTGAACAGGCTTCATTTCTCACGATTCACAATCAGTTCCGGTTTAATTCTGAAATGTTGCGCCGGACCTGTCAGATTACCTCGATTACGATCTTTGATGGTTTTGACCAGTTCCCGGCCCATATCGAAGTTCCGCTTGTCTACCGTGGCGATCGGACCTTCGGTTTCATAACGGTACTTCAGCAGATGGCAGTCCATCCAGTAATTGTCGTACCCCGTTATGCAGATATCTTCGTTGATTTTCTTATGCAGCAGATCACGACAGGCGGTAATGACAGGGAAAGCGAACTTGTCCGATACCGTCATGACGGCATCGATCTTCTTGGGACCCGTCACATATTCAAGCAGGTAACCCGCCGCCGTCCTCACCGCGGCGGCGTAGCCGTCATGACCTTCCATTTCACACGGCATGGTCGGACAGTTCAGCTCGGGCAGAGCTTCGAGACCCGCTTCTTCAATCGCACGCCGATAACCCGCCATACGATCGACCAGCCATGAGGGTTTCTCATCGAGTTTCGCCTGTACCGGCATGAACGGCAGAATACGCCGGCAACCCTGGTCGATCAAAAATCGCACAAGCTGATATCCACCCCATTCGTGGTCCGATTCAACAGTATCATATTCCGCATACTTCGGATGATTGCCGTACATCACGATCGGTACATGCCGCTGTCGGAACCGCTCGATCAACGCCGGGCCGGGCTCATTGATCATCGTACCGTGGAAACCGATCACACCTTCAAGCCGCCGGTCGATATAGTCATTGAAATCCTGTTCTGATAGCTGCTCCATCTTCGCAGGTTCGACAGTCGTCACATCAGTATGCGACTGCCTCGCGGCGATCATTGCCCCCACTTCGATCACCCGGTCGAAACCCGCGATCAGAATATTGCTCGCATCCACTTCACCTGCATCAGCGAGAATGAAGATCGAACCCGTCTGAAGCGGGTCCGACGCTGGCGGCCGCGGCAATCGCATCACGTGATATCGTTGCGATTGCTTTTCGATCCACCCGTCACTTTCCAGCAGTTTAAGTGCTTCACAGATGGCATACCGCGTGGTCTCAAACGTCTCAGCAAGCGCTCGCACCGACGGCAGACGCTGATCCAGCGTCAGCTTACCATCCTCAATCCAACGCTTCACCGACCGGGCAACCGCAAGCGATGGATTCCACCGGTCCTCATGCTTTTCAATATCAATCTCTCGGAGATGCTTCTTCATGAATTACTTACTCCGTCTGATAGTTTACCAGATAAACCAGACAATATCACTATATATCAGTGATATATGCTAAAAAATTTGCTATTTCAGACAAATTTAATAAATAACTGCTATAAATTTACTTATTGATAATATAACTCTGCGCAAACCCATCTTCTTGTGTTAAAAATAATGCGTTAGGGTGCCGAAAGGGTGTATTACGGCTTGATGGCAACCAGTTAAAAGATGCCGACTCAATTTCGTTTCACCAACCCGAGATCCACGACCACACGGCCGGGTTGGTAGTAATCAATATTCAGTGTATCACGGTCGATAAATGTCAGTACCACCGCCGAGCTGTACAAATGGTCTGCGAACTGGAGATCGCCTTCACCCGGGCCGGCATGGCCCGAGTGATCATACGACTGTGCGTGAAAGTGGTAGTGCGCCAGGCCGGTGTACATGGCCATGACCAGCATGGGCGAGGCGTAGAATATCCCGTCATGTTCGTTCGTCATGGGTTTAAACGGCGCGGCTTCAAGTTTGCCGTTTTCATTCCAGGTAATCACCCCGCCGTGCTCGCTGTTGCGGTCAGCGTAGTCGGCATCGGCCTGTTCAAACAGCTTCCGTATGAATCGGCTGTCTGCTCCCCCACCGCTGAACGCTTCCAGTAATTGCCGGATGATCACCAGATCACCCCAGACAAGCTTTGACAAGTGGTTGTCGAACGTTTCATCTACGGCCGCACGACCGTAACCGTCCATCCCCAGTGTTCGGCGTGAACAATGGGCTGCTCCGGCCAGTTCGCCGCGTATCCAGCTAACCAGTTCATCATACGATAGATCCAATTCCCTATCGGACAGATGAATCACCGCCGGAAAATGTCGCAAGGCAAGTCCCTGTCGCTGCTCGGGTGAAAGCTGCATGACGCGATCGGCCACTCGTCGCCAGTACCGGCCACCCTGCTCGCTTCGTAATGAAATCAGCCTCAACACACCTTCACGATCCACGGGCAGTACATCCGCAACCGCCATAGCATCCTTCAGATCGGCGACCAGCATGGTCTGTGAATTGAGTTGCTCCAGCTCGCTTCGCAATTGCCCGGATGCCATCGTCCGGCAGAGCACCGTCCACGCCGCCGTCTGGTGTGACAGATCGACCTCTTCCATCTCACCGGCGAGTATGCGTAAAAGCACCGATTCAACAGACATCTCCGGCCAGAGCTGCCTGATCAACGTACGTTCCGGCCGTTGTGCATCGCTATAGACCTGTGACGGTACGGCCCACCGCCGGACGGCAACGCGCGTAAAGCTTCGCCAGTTTCGCTCTGTCACCTGCCGGTACAGATGGTCAAGGACAAGCCATTCGTTGACGTGTCGTATCCGTCGGTCCGCAAGCTGAACAAACTTTGATTCGCCGAGCGCCATGAGATCATCCGCAGCAACAAGGCGCAAATCCACCGGATGGCGATCGACCCAGACCAGTTTATTGATCGTGGCGATGTAACGAGCCGGCGGCTGTCCATCACTCGAAATACTGACCGATTGACGCAACTGATCAGCGGCAGCCAGTCGTGATTTCGTTGTTGATTCTCGATCGAGAAGGATGGTATACGGATCGGACTCCACCCGACCGCCTGGTGCGGAGCAACCCGCGGACAGGCAGCATAACATCAACACAATTCGAATCGATCGATATGCCGCATACCATCTGGTGAAATACATTGTCGGACAGACGCAACGGATCATACCGGACATGTTTCCCCGTGCATGTTCAGTAACCGATTGTCTCGATATATCAACCATATCATCACGGATAATCAACCGGGTCATTCGATCCAGATGCGATAAGCGGGACGGGGCGTTCCAATTTCATACATCCAGCTCTGCACCTGCTGCGGCGTAGGGACATTGAATTCGACCGACTTCGAGCCGAGCATGAACATCGGCGAGAACGGCCGGGGACGGTTGACCATGGTCACATATGGATCGATCGTATCCGGTATGCCGGCAAGGTCGGCGGCCTGATCGATTGCGTCCTCGATGTAACCGATATCGTCCACCAGCTTCGCCTCGACCGCTTCCGATGCAGTGAATATCTGTCCTTTCGCCAACTCAAGCACCTGTTCCTCACTAAGAACATGTGCCCTGCCCTGCGCGACGATCCCGACGAAACGGTTGTAGGAATGATCGAGCAGATGGCGTACTACTTCACGGTCCTCCTCGGTCCACGGCCGGAAGATATCATTTGCCACGTCCTTCTCCGGCGATTCGGTGGCGACGATGGTCTCAGGCGTAACACCGATTTTTTCCATCAGGCCGCCGAATGTCAATACCGGCGCCATGACGCCTATGCTGCCGGTGATGCAGGTCGGTTCGGCAACGATATGCGACGCGGGTACGGCGATGTAGTACCCGCCGCTGGCGGCCAGTGAGCCGAAACTTGCGACGATAACGACTTCGGGATGTTCTTCTTTGAACGATTCGAGATAATGCCAGATCAGATCAGATGCCGATACGGTTCCTCCGCCGGAATCGATGCGAAGTACAACGGCTTTCGGCGGGTCCTCCGCGATATTGCCGAGCGCCTGGCGGACGTATTCCGCGGCGTCGTCATCGACCATGCCGACCACCGGCAGGACCACGATACGGTTCATCTCATCGCCTTCGAGATAGGGACGCTCCATGGGCCCCGCGAGTATATGCGAATAGTAGAACATCCCGAAATAGATATTCAGAACAATCGAGGTCATGAGCAGTCCGACGACCAGCGAGGAAAACACCTTACTGATCAACCCGCCCATTCCCTTTTTGACTGACTGCTGCTGAGGTGGGGGATAGCCATAGCCGGGCGGGGGTGCATTGCCGTACGCCTGGTTCGGCGGCGGGGGCGGCGGAGGCACAAAGGACGGATCGACTGGTGGCCGCGGACCGGATTCGGGCGATCCAGATGGCTGTTCATTATGTTCGTTCATCGTTCTTGCTGCTCCTGATCGGTAAGCTCCGCGAAATCAATCGGTAATACACATAAGTGTAGCATATTCATTGCGAGGCGGTTTATCATCACCTTCATCGGCCAACCGGATGCATATCTCGCCAAAAAGCCATTACCACCAGATGGTTATACCTGCTCGCCTGGTCAACTGGCCGGAAAATCGTCAACCGGCTATGATCACCTGCTATGAGTTTTCACCTGCATATCGATCCTTTCAGCGGGATTGCCGGCGATATGTTTCTAGGAGCCTTGATCGACCTCGGGGTCGATCGAGAGCAACTGATCCGTGCGTTCCAAGGCTTGACCGTCTTCAGTCGTTTTACCATCACCACGGAGAAGGTCCAGCGGAATGCCATTACGGCAACTAACCTGCAAGTGCCGATCAAACCTAAACATAAAGAAAATAATCCTCACGATTCAGACTCGAACCACCATCACCATCACACGGGATACCGTCAGATCATGGATATGGTCAATCAGCTTGATACGACCGAACGTGGCAAGAGGCGGGCCGAGCGCATTGTGAATCTGCTCGCCGAGGCGGAGGCTGCCGTACACGGTAAAACGGTCGACGAAATACATTTTCATGAGGTCGGCGCGATCGATTCGATCGTGGATATGCTGGGAGCCGCGGTCGGGTTGGAACTCGCCGAGGTATCGAGCGTATCCTGCGGGCCGCTGCCACTTTCTTATGGTTTCGTGGAATGTGACCATGGCAGAATGCCGCTTCCCGCCCCGGCGACGGCACATCTGTGTCAAGACCTGCCGGTCTTCGGTGTGCCGCGAGAGGGTGAACTGGTCACGCCGACGGGTGCGGCGATTGTCAAGGCCGTCACTGATCATTTCGGACCGCCACCGCCGATGACTATAAGAAAAGTCGGCTACGGCGCAGGTGATCATCAGTACGACGACAAGACGCCGAATGTGTTACGTCTGATACTCGGCGAAATGACCAGCACAAATCAGGTTCACCAGCCGTGAATCTGTCGATACATGATCACGCCCACCTGTGAATACACGCCTGGAAACAGAAAAGGGCCATGATGCAAGTTTTTCTGATCATGCTGGTTATTTCGATCTTCCTGCACGACAGCTTCTGGCACGATGCATGGACGGCGTCACCCAGGCTGATCTTCACCGTTCTCATCGGACCGAAACTGCTGCTGGCGATTGTCCAGTGGCTGCTCTGCCGGCTGACCGTCTCGCGGATGAGCGGCCCGACCGTTTACAAAGCAATTGCTCGCGCTGATCGACTCATGCTGATCTTCCGGGCCGTCACCTTCATACTGTACGTAGTCGATCTGAGTATCGGCGGTCTGAGGTACTTCCGCAGTACGATGGGCGACCTGATCCTCATCGATGAACTGCTCATCATAATGCCGACCCTGCTGCTGCTGGTGTGGTCGTGGTGGTCGTACTATCCGATCGACCGACGGGTACGCGAAGCCCGGCTGATCGGAATGATCGACCATGGTTTACCCGTTTATCCGATCTGGTCACGCAGTGAATATCTCATTTCGCAAATCCGGCATCAGATCGCGTTGATCATGGTACCGCTCGTGTTGATCTTAGCGTGGGCGGAAACGGTGATGTGGCTTGGTCCGGGGCGTATGAACCTGATCCAGGGCGCTTACCTGTCACTGGCCTCGATGGCCGGTGCGATGACCGTGTTTCTATTCGCGCCGCTCATGATCCGCATGATCTGGGACACCGCGCCATTGCCCCAGGGCGCCATTCGCGAACGGTTGACCGCGATGTGCCGGTTCCACCGGATCGGCGTGCGGGAGCTGCTGCTGTGGCGGACGTATGGCGGTATGATCAATGCCGCGGTCATGGGCCTTATTTCACCTCTGCGATATATTTTCCTGACCGATGCCCTGCTCGAAATGCTGCCGCAGAACCACGTGGAGGCTGTTATGGCGCATGAACTGGCACATATCAGAAAGCATCACATGTTCTGGCTGCTTCTTGCCGCCGCGGGATCGCTCGGGGTCATTTACATGGTAATGGACCTTGTGCTTCGCATGGCTGGTGATAGCCATGCTGATATCGCCGGTCTCTTTACGCAATTGAATCTGGATATACTGAACTCCCCGATTGTGGGTGTCGGTTTCATCACCGGGCTTGTGGTGCTTTTATGGACGGGCGTGTTCGGCTGGATTTCTCGTCGTATCGAGCGCCAGGCGGATACCTTCGCCGTGCTCCATATGAACAGCCAGATGACCGACTTCGCGGGCCGGCCTGTTGATCGATCGCATATTCAACCCGAATCAGTCTATACCATGGTGGGGGCATTGGGCCAGGTCGCTGAACTGAACCACCTGCCGGTAAACAAACACAGTTGGCGCCACGGCTCAATCAAATGGCGACAGGATTACCTGAAGGAACTTGTGGGTAAACCCTCGGGTAAACTGCCTATCGACCGCCTGTTATTCCGGATCAAACTGTTCAGCGTCGTGGCCGCTGTTGTCACAATTGCTTACGAAGTGATATTGACAACGTCCTGAGGTTCACCGGACACCGCTATGTTGATAATGTATTCATTATAGTTGTGCGAAAATGCGGCGGCTCGGTTTTATTGCCGTAAATCCTTGTTAACACTACAGCGCTATCAAGGTCCCCTGGTGCGCTTCAGTCGTGACCTGAT
>CAYRND010000124.1:0-11856 GCA_964425365.1 uncultured Phycisphaeraceae bacterium | reverse complement strand
ATAGATACTCATGAATATGTCAGTGGGTTACCCACAGATTCTGCTGAAGAACCAAATTTGATTAATTGCTGTAAATGTATATTACAGAATAGATTATCCCGGCGATGGCCAGGGCGGGCTGATTACGGGATAAGTGATTTAAAGAACTGTTCGGCTGCGGGGGTTGCACCGTGCATGTCCCAGACGTGTGTGCCGAGTCCGAGTTGGGCCAGGACGTACTGGCCGAGTGCGAACTGGCCGATGGCGACGTAACCGGTCGCGGCCTGTCCAAGTCCGAAGAGTGCTGCGAGTGCGAGCTGGCCGATAGCGACCAGTCCGGTCGACACCTGACCCAGTCCGATCACCAGCCCGAGCGCAAGCTGACCGATGGCGATGATACCCGCGGATGCGTGTCCGATCGCAATTACACCCACTGCCAGCCGGCCGATCGCAATGAAACCGATCGCGACGATCCGTTTGCCCGTCTCGGGGCATCGGCCGCGGGTGTAATGGATGAACGGCAGGCCGAATACCCGACGGTGCGAAGTGTATTCCTCGAAGAGCCGACCGTTTTCGTACATGTACCTCCGCCACGTGCCCGTTGCGGTCTCTTCGATCTGATACGCGACGTCTTCAAGGAGTATATTGGCCATGAGAGTTTCGATCTTCTATTTTTTTTCCTGCTTGTCACGGTAGAGTGCAAACACCACCACCGTAGCGAATCGTCGGAGAATGGGCAGCTTCAGCAGCCAACTGTCCAGCTTGTGCAGACCGAGGCAGAGCATCCAGTTGTCCGGGAACAGCGGCCAGACGCGGCTGACGAGCTGGAACTCGCGTCGGACCAGCCGGTCGAACGGTCGAGCAAATTCGCGGATCATCCGGTCATTGAGCGGCTGTTCATCTTCGGTCATCTCCTCGAGTGCAAGCGGTATCCGCTTCCGGATGAAGTCGAGCGATTTCGAGTTGACCACCGGCTCGGCGAAGACCGCCACACCGCCGGGCTTGAGTCGTTTGTGAACCTGGTCGGCGAGATGGTCGAGCGGCAGATGGTGCAGGGCGGCGTAGCCCATCACGGCGTCGAACTGCCGGCCGGGGAACGCTTCCATGAACTCGCCGCAGACTTCCGCATGGACCTGGTTGCTTACACCATTCACCATCGCACGTCTTCGCGTCAGTTCGACGGATTTTTCGCTGATATCGTAAGCGAATACCTCTGCACCGTTCACCGCGGCGATACTCGCGTCCATACCGTTGCCGCAGGCGATTTCCAGCACAGCCTTACCCTTCAGCGGCGAGAGCAGGTGATAGTAGTATTCACGCGGGAAAATAGTGTCCGCAGGAGGGTCCGAATAACGCAGACGGTCGTAGTCGTTCAGCGGAATGATCCCCTGGGCGGCTTCCGCGGCGTAGTGGCGGTCGAAGTGCTCGATCTCTCGATCCATACGCGTGTTCACGCCGACGGCCTGGGTCATGGGTCGCTCCGTCAGGGGAGTGTCGGAAAAGACACGGATTATGATGGGCGGAAGGCCATCATACGTCCATCCTGTTGTTACGGTTGTATCGGTTGTGGCGAGTGGGGGCTTGAGGGGTGGAGTTATCGAACCGTGGGATCGAGTTGGTAACAACTGATAGTGTAGTCCACGGCACTGAAATCCTGGCAGCAGACCATGAAGTAATAGACCTTACCTTGTTCAACATCGAGCGTCACGGCTTCGTTTGCAGTGTTTCGTTGGATGTCCTGGTCACTGAACACCAGCGGACCGGCCCCGAGTGACTTGCTGTCATAGGCTTCGAGTAGAAGATCACCTGCCGGCCCCCGCGTGGTGACGGTGATCCTGCCGCTATCCTCGGCAGTAAACCGGTACCAGTCGCACAGGTCGTCCTTATTGCGATCGAACCGGCCGTTGCGGCTGTCGCCGGCTTCAAGCGGGACGGCATTGTCAGGGACCACTGGCCCTGCCAATCCGAATCGCGGCAACTCGGCCGGATCGTACGACAGCCAGCTTCCACCGATCCTTACGCCGGCATCGCCGCCGGTGACCTTCACAAGTATCTGATACGTACCCGGTTCACGCACATACGTACACATCAGCTCCATTCCCGGATCGCCGCCCATATCATCGTTCCACGGCTCGTCCCAGTACGTTATGCCATTCGCATCCGCCATGTTCAGTGAAAGATCCACTTCATCACCCGCATAGGCCGCAACAGTCAATATCCCCGGCTCACTCAGATTCAACTCGCAGATCCGAACTTCATCAGCCGGACAGTCAAGACTGATCGTCGACCCGATCGGCAAAACCACCGGCCCGGCAAATACAGGTGTACTGATGATAAACAGAAAACAAATGACTGTTCGATCAACTTGTACGTATGACATTGTGATTCTCCTCACACTATTCTATCTTGAACCACTTCATGACGCAGAGTCAATCCCGGCCCATCCTGATCCTCGGCCCGACCGCAGGTGGTAAGAGTGACCTGGCGGCGGCGATCGCTGAATCAGTCGGCGGCGAGGTTATCGGGGCCGATTCTATGCAGGTGTACCGTCACATGGACGCAGGAACGGCCAAGCCGCCCGCAGAGCTGCGAAGGCGGGTCAGGCATTACATGATCGATATCATCGAACCTACCGAACGGTTCACCGTCAGTGACTGGTTCGAACAGGTCGAACGGATCATCCCCGACCTGCAGGGCAGGAATATCAGGCCGGTCATCGTCGGGGGGACCAACCTCTATATTAAAGTGCTTCTCGAAGGCATGTTCACTGGTCCGGAAGCCGATATGTCGTTCCGCGAATCGCTCGCAGAGCTCGATTCCCAGCAGCTTTACGACCGGCTCACGCACATCGATCCCGACTCCGCCGGGCGGATATCTCCGAACGACCGAAAACGCGTTATCAGGGCACTCGAAGTTTATCATCAGACCGGCCAGGCGATCAGCCGGTTCCAGCAGCAGTGGACCGAAGCCCGCAACGAACCGTATCGCCATGATCCGGTCATCATCGGCATGGACTGGCCGGTCGAGATGATCAACCGGCGGATCAACCTGCGAGTCAAGGCCATGTTCTTCCCCGATAAAGTCGAACCTGATCTGGCCGCTTCCATCTGTCCCAACGGCGAGAATCTGATCGATGAAACACGCAGACTCGATGACCAGGGCCTGCTCGGCATTCAGGCATCCGAGGCGCTGGGTTACAAGCAGGTCCTGAACTATCTCCGCGGCCGGTGTTCTCTCGATGACGCATTCGAACAGACAAAAATTCTTACCCGGCGGTTCGGCAAGCAGCAACGAACGTGGCTCAGACGATTTCGTAATGTTAACTGGCTTCAAATAAACGACTTACATGATATGTCCCACATTCATGACCTCGCCATGTCACATGTCCGCCAATACCATTCAGGCGGATGATCTGTTGCCCACAACGTCAACAGACACTAATAATGATGGAATCCGAACCTCAAGGTGGGATTGACAATGCTGTCAGCGGCGGTACCCTGATTCTCCCCGAATATGTAACCGGGTTGCGATACTCACCCGCCGGATGGAACAGGAATAAAAAGAACGGACAGCCATGTATTTGCTTAAGTGGTTGATATAGCAGAATTTGTTGCCTGCTGTCAGGAAATATTACTAAGGCCGCTCAAGAACCGGGCCGATCTGGAACCGATGGTAAGACTGTAACCGGCCCGTGCGGGTCGAACGTAGCGTGGATAGAACATGGCCAGGCGAGTCACGAAAAAACGATCGACGAAGAAGAAAACCGCCACACGGAAGTCTGCCGGTCGGGCGGGGCGGGCGTCGTCGTCACGGCCGTCCTTCAATCTCGCCGAGGTCGACGGTAAGCACCTGGTCATTGTCGAGAGCCCCACTAAGGCCAAGACGATCAACAAGTACCTCGGACCGGACTATTTCGTGATGGCAAGTGTCGGACATGTCCGCGATCTGCCCACACGGAATCCCAAAGGGGTGAAGAACCCCGTACCCGGCGTCAACCTGGAAAAGGACTTCGAGCCGTCTTATGAAGTCCTGCCGGCGAAACGGAAAACGGTCGCTGATCTGAAACGAGCCGCACGAAAGGCCGCGGACGTCTGGTTCGCCACCGACCTCGATCGTGAAGGCGAGGCGATCGCGTGGCATCTCGCCAAGTCACTGCAGGTCCCGATCGGTCATGCTCGACGCGTGGTCTTCAACGCCATTACCAAACGTGAAATCGCACACGCCTTCGAGCATCCGAGGCAGATCGACGAAAGCAAGGTCAACGCCCAGCAGGCCCGCAGAATACTGGACCGGATCGTCGGGTACCAGGTTTCACCGCTGCTCTGGAAGAAGGTCGCTGGCGGACTCAGTGCCGGACGTGTTCAGTCCGTGGCCGTACGACTGGTGGTCGAACGTGAACGTGAAATCGAAGCCTTCATCCCGGAAGAATACTGGCGGATCACCGGCTTTTTCGCCACCGAACGAAACCGGCTCGATGACCTGACGGAACAGTGGCGACAGTACCTTGCACGTGGCGAGGTCAGCCAGAAAGAGCGAAATGCCTGGCTCAGCGAGCATCAGTGTCTCAAGGCCGAGCTGATCGAAGTGGATGGTAAGCCCTTCAAGCCGGATAACCGCGACGAAGCGATCGCTGCTGTCAAACGACTTGGTTACATTCTTGATAACGCTGACGAGCGGATGGACGAAAAAGGCAAAGGCCCGGCGAGGTTCCTCTGCCGCTACGATGGCCATATCACACATGACAACCGACCGGATTATCGTATCCAGTCGATTCAGACCAAACGCAGTACCACCCGGCCGCCGGCCCCGTTTATCACCAGTTCCATGCAGCAGGCGGCGGCGAACCGGCTCGGATATTCGCTGCAACGAACCATGCGAGTGGCGCAACAACTCTATGAAGGTGTGAATCTGAAAGGTACTCGCGGCCTGACGGGCCTGATCACCTATATGCGTACCGATTCGACACACCTGGCAGGCGAAGCGATTGAGATGGCCAGAGAGTACATCAGCCAGACCTGCGGCGGGAAGTACCTGCCTGACAAACCTAACTTCTATACTTCCAGTAACAAGGACGCACAGGAAGCGCACGAGGCGATCCGGCCGACCGATGTCACTATTACGCCGACTTCCGTGCGCAAGGTCCTCAACGACGAGCAGTTCAAGCTGTACGATCTGATCTGGCGACGTTTCGTCGCCTGCCAGATGTCGCCTGCCCAGTGGGATTCGACGGTAATTCTTATCGAGACCATCCCCGCCGCAGGCCTCTTCAAAGCGACGGGCCGCAGCCTGGTTTTTGATGGGTTCTATCGTATCGCCGGTCAGCCCAACACCGGCGACGATGTGATACTGCCGGCTCTGAGCGAACAGCAACCGCTGGATCCCATGCAGATCGATCCGACACAACATTTTACCAGCCCGCCCCCACGGTATACCGAGGCGTCACTCCAGAAGAAACTCGAAGAGGAAGGCATCGGCCGACCGTCGACTTATGCTCCGATCATTGCCACCATCCAGAGCCGAAAATACGTCGAACAACTCTCCCCCAGAGATCGACGGCTCATGGCGACCGATCTCGGTAAGGTCGTTACGGATATGCTCGTCGACGCTTTCCCGACCGTGATGGATGTGACCTATACACGTGAAATGGAAGCGGAACTGGACAAGGTCGAGGACGAACGCCACGACTGGCGCCAGATGCTGCATGATTTCTATCACCCGTTCAAGGAGAAGCTCGACCAGGCGCATGATACGCTCCAGCATGCAAAAACCGTCACCGAGCCTGCGCCCCATGATTGTCCCACTTGCGGCGCTCCGACGGTATACCGGTTCGGTAAGAACGGCCGGTTCCTGTCGTGCAGCCAGTACCCGGCCTGCGAATACGCCGCGCCGATCGACCGCGAGGGTAATCCGGTCCAGCCGGAGTTATCAGACATCGTCTGTCCCGAGTGCGGCGGGGGTATGTCCAAACGCAACGGACGCTACGGACCGTTCCTCGGTTGCCTCAACTACCCCAAATGCAGCGGGATCATCAAGCTCGATCCGAAAAAGGGTACGGTCGTCCTGCCAAAGCCGCCGCCGCTCATGACGGATATCGCCTGTCCCAAATGCGGCCAACCACTGGTACTGCGGACGGGCAAACGCGGGTTCTGGCTGGCCTGCTCCACTTTCCCCAAATGCCGCGGACGTTTGTCATGGTCTGCCGTCGAGCCCGAGAAGCAGAAACAGCTCGAAGATGACTGGGCGAAGCACGACAAAGAGCATCCGCAGCCCGATATCAAAACCGTTGACGGAAAGGTGGTCGATGAAAATTACATCCCACGGATCAGCGGCGAAGACGGCGATGACGGTGCCATCAGCTTCGATTCCGATACATCCAGCTATGATGCGGCCTGATCCGGCAGGTCATCTCTTCACGAGTCATTCCAATTGGTCGATATGACCGTAGTATTCATTCGTGTGGCGGGATTATATGGACGTACGATATATCAACCCGTTTATCGAAGCGACTCACAGCGTGGCGAAGACCATGCTCGAGATCGAAACGGTGCTCAGCAAGCCGTCGCTGAAGACCGGCGAGGAGCCCCCGGCCGATATCTGTGCGGTCATCGGACTGGCCGGTGACGCGGCGGGGAGTATCATGCTGTGTTTCCCAGCGAAGACAGCCGTTAAGTTCGCCTCGAAATTCGCCGGCGTTGAGATGACAATCGATCATCCTGACCTGGCCGATGCATTGGGTGAGTTGTGCAATATGGTCGCCGGTCAGGCCAAGGCACAACTCGAAGGACTCAAGACCTCGATTTCACTCCCACGCGTTATTTCCGGCAAGGATATTCATGCATTCCAGCCGGGGAAAGGTAAAGACCCCATTCTCGTTCTGCCGTTCGATACTCCCTTCGGACGATTCCGCGTGGAAGTAATCCTGAAAATCGAAAAACAGCCCGAGGATGAACAACAGCAGTCGGAAGAAATCGCGGAACCCGAAAACAACCAACCTGATCTGCCGGAACCGGAAAGCAACGCCGCATGAATGGATTTCGGAATGGGTGTTTGGATGTTCAGTTTTTAACACGGGGTGTTGTTCGTTCCCGCTCGCGGTATTCAAAAATGCGATGAATAGACTTGTCCGTTCTTTCACTTCACCGTGCAGTGATGCCACTTGTCGATGGGGTAGCAATGATAACAGTTGAAATAACCATCTAGCGTTGAATTTCGTATTGGGCGGCCGATTCATCCCCGATTCATCCCCGATTCATCCCCGATTCATCGGGGTGGTGAACGCTGATATCGGCAAGGTCATTGCATACCATCCGAGCTTATTAAAGCTATGCGATAATTTGAAATGCGCTATATATCGAAATACATACAGAACTCGAAGGGATGCGGACGCTGGCGGAGTGCGCTGACTTCGTTTTCCCGTTTGTATTTGATCCAGTAGTGAATGACGTCTTCGGTGAATACATCGCCCTGCAGAAGGTAGGCGTGGTCTTTTTCAAGTGCGTTCAATGCTTCAGCCAGGTCGACCGGGGCTGCGGGGATCGACTCGTATTCCTCGGGTTCGAGGTCGTAAAGGTCTTTGTCCAGCGGGTCGCCCGGATCGATCTTGTTGCGAATCCCGTCGATCGCGGCCATGAGCATGGCCGCGAATGCCAGGTACGGATTGCACGAGGAGTCGGGGCATCGGAACTCCAGGCGTTTCGTCTTCGGGTTGGTCTGGTAGACCGGTATCCGGATCGCCGCCGAACGGTTGCGAGACGAATACACCATGTTCACAGGTGCCTCGTAGCCGGGTACGAGACGCTTGAAGCTGTTCGTCGTCGGGTTCGTGAACGCGATCAATGACGACGCGTGTTTGAGGATGCCCCCGATGGCATACAGTCCGATCTTTGACAGTCCTGCGTAATAGTTGCCCGCGAACAGCGGCTTGCCGCCTTTCCAGAGTGAAAAATGCGTGTGCATGCCCGAACCGTTGTCCTGGAACAGCGGCTTCGGCATGAACGTCGCTACCTTGCCGTGACGGGCCGCCACGTTCTTGACTATGTACTTGTACGTCATGCAGATGTCCGCCATGCGTACCAGTGACTGGAATCGCAGATCGATCTCGGCCTGGCCGCCCGTCGCCACTTCGTGGTGGTGGCATTCGACGGGAATACCGTGCTTGAGCATGACGTCGACCATCTCGCTGCGAAGGTCGGTCATGGTATCCATCGGCGGGCATGGGAAGTAACCTTCCTTCAGCCGTACCTGGTAACCGAGGTTCGTCGGGTCCTGTCGGCCGCGGTTCCAGATGCCTTCGATCGAATCGACGCGGTAATGGGCGGAGTTGACATCCTGGTCGTACCAGACGTTGTCGAAAACGAAGAATTCCATCTCGGGCCCGAACATCGCAGTATCGGCGATCTTCGCAGTCTTGAGATAAGTCTCCGCCTTACGCGCAATGGATCGCGGGTCGCGAGAGTATTGCTTCTTCGTCAGCGGATCCTTGATATCGCAGATCAGTGCGAGCGTCGGATATTGCAGGAACGGATCGATCATGGCCGTGTCCGACGCCGGTACGAGGATCATGTCAGACTCGTTGATGGCCTGCCAGCCGCGGATGGACGAACCGTCGAACCCGAAGCCCTGCTCGAAACTCTCTTCGTTCAGTTCACCGGCCGGATACGTCGTATGCTGCCACAGGCCGGGGAAGTCCATGAACCGGCAGTCGATGAACTCGATCTTCTTCTGCCTGACCAGTTGGAGTACCTGTTTCGGTGTCATGCTGTCTTTCCGGATTGCGTGGTTGAATGATCATGGCTCAATGACGTGGCCATAGTGTAGAGGCAAATAGTGTAGGGGGAAATAATGACGGAGTTCAAAGTTCAAGATTCAACACTTGAAATAAGGATGCTTGCGAAGTCGGGTGATTAGGGATTCATAAGTGCAGCGAAAATAGTATTTTGCGGCTTTTTCGCGCTTTTGAGGGTTTCGCGATCCATGGGCGGATGCCGATACAGTTGAATAATCCGGCCAACGACAGGGTTAACTCTCATGCAGGACCATGATTGCGCCCGGCGTGTTGGTAGCCGTTACTGTATCAGCCGGGTACATTGGGACTATTCACAATGGCTGTTGACATACCGTTACCGGATGAGATAGCGAAATTGCCTGCTGACGGCGGAGTGAAATACAACCGGCTGATTCATGAGAAAAGTCCATATCTGCTCCAGCATGCAGCCAATCCCGTTGACTGGTACCCGTGGTCCGATGAAGCCTTTGCTCTAGCAGAACAAAGTGACCGGCCGGTGTTCCTATCCGTCGGGTATGCGACCTGCCACTGGTGCCATGTGATGGAACGGGAATCATTCGAAGACGAACAGGTGGCAGAGATGCTGAACGAGCATTTCGTCTGTATCAAAGTCGATCGTGAGGAGCGGCCTGATGTCGATCATGTTTATATGGCGTTCACCCAGGCGATAACCGGATTAGCCGGCTGGCCTATGACGGTGGTGATGACACCCGATCGCAAGCCTTTTTTCGCGGGTACGTATTTCCCCCGGCAGGGCGGTTACGGTCGGATGGGAATGATCGAGTTGATTCCCCGAATCGGTCGGCTCTGGCGAGAACAGCGAGATCGGCTGATCGACAATGCCAAACAGATAATGCAGAAAGTCGCCGGTTATTCACCGTTGCGAACAGACAATGGAATGACTGGAGAAATACTGACCTCGGCCTGTCGACAGTTGGCGGAAACCTACGACGAGGCCTTCGGCGGATTCGGTAGTACAACGAAGTTCCCTTCGCCGCATATCCTGATGTTTCTGCTCAGATATTGGAAACGTACCGGTGACGGCCATGCCCTGGCGATGGCTGAAAAGACACTCACCGCCATGCGCCTGGGTGGGATGTACGACCACATCGGGTTCGGTTTTCACCGCTATTCGACCGATCGCAACTGGCGGCTGCCTCATTTCGAGAAAATGCTTTATGATCAGGCGTTGCTGGTTATTGCGTATATCGAAGCATTCCAGGCGACGGGCAGGACATGGTATGCATCGATCGCCCGAGAGGTGTTGGAATACATCCTTCGGGATATGACCTCGCCGGAAGGCGCGTTTTACTCGGCTGAAGACGCCGATAGTGAAGGAGTAGAAGGCAGGTTCTACCTGTGGAACATTGATGAAATCAAGACCGTACTGGGGGAGGGAGAGGGAAGGCTTTTCATCAAGCTGTTCAATCTGGCACCGGGTGGTAACTATCATGGCCAGGCCACCGGCCCACCGACCGGCCTGAACATCCTGCATTTGAATGCGACGCCGGAGATACTGGCCGCCGAACTCGGTATGGCATCGATTGACCTTGAAAGTCGCATAAATGAAATGCGAGCGAGGCTTTTCATGGTCCGGGAGCAGCGGGAACGACCGTTGCGGGACGATAAGATACTGACAGACTGGAACGGCCTGATGATCGCCGCCTTGGCAACGGCAGGGCGTACGTTGAATGAATCTCGCTATATCGACGCTGCAGCACAAGCAGCCGATTTCATTCTGACACGACTCAGATGTGACGGCGGCCGGCTTCTCAAACGCTACCGTCATGGCGAGGCGGCGATGACCGCGCACCTCGATGATTACGCGTTTATGGTATGGGCCGCAATTGAAATGTATGAATCCGCATTTGAAATGAAATACCTGCGAGCAGCGGTTGATCTGACGGATCTCATGCTCGAGCTGTTCTGGGATGACGATGACAAGGGATTCTTCCTATCGGCGGAACAGGACCAATTGCCCATGCGAGGTAAGGCGATTTACGACGGGGCCTTACCCTCGGGCAATTCAGTTGCCGCGGTTAATCTGCTCAGGCTGTACCACATGACCGGCCGAAAAACGTATCAGGCCAAAGCGCATGCCATGCTGAAAGCATTTTCAGCGTTGCTGGCTCACAACGGGCCGGGTTGCTGTCACCTGCTGATGGCGATGGATTTCATGCTCGGCCCGGTGAATGAACTGGTGATCTCCGCTACGCCCGGTAGCGATGATATCGATCAGATGCTGAGTGTGATTCGCAAACCGCTGTGCCCGAATAAAGTCGTTCTTTTCCGACCCGCATGCGAGAGCAGCCCGGAAATAAGCGAACTGGCGAACCATACCCTCTCAAAAACCGCAACGGATGACCGGGCGACGGTGTTCCTCTGTCGTGATTTCACCTGTCTGTCACCGACGACCGATCCGGAAGTTGTACGGAAGGCACTGGAAATCGACTGTTACGAAATCAACAGGTAGTGCATAAAGATCGTTCGCAATCCATGCGATCGCTATTGCCCGATACCTGTCATTCGGTATTTGTCACGATTTGTAGTTACGCATCAGCGGATCATGAAAAGCAACAGGGAATAAATAACAATCGTACCCTGTTGTTTCAAAAAGTCAGATGAAGTATTTGTCAACAGGTCATAATGAAAACAACAGTGTATGTTTTCGAGGAGAATTCTCATGCGTCTATCAGCAATTGCTGCACTTGTACTTGCGATGGTTCTGATGGTAGGTGTACCCGGTTGTCAGACAGCCGGTAAAGGAAAATGTGGCGGATCGTGTTCAAGCTCATGCCCGACCGCACAACTCTGTCCGAAATGCGGCGAGATGAAAGGCTCTGAAAAATGCTGCAAGCCCGCTGAAACATGCGGCAAGTGCGGGTTGCATAAGGGTTCGCCAGGCTGTTGCAAGCATGGTTGAATGTCAACTGGATACTATCTTCACCCTGATCAACAGGCGATCATCACCGGTTACCTACTGATCCACCACCTGTTTCGAACAGGATGATGTTCTATCATGCCGATCAAAATAAGATTGGTTCATCCGACTAACACTACAGCGCTATAAAAGCTCAAGTTTACCACCGGGG